>JAYSWD010000183.1:0-9162 GCA_043718225.1 Candidatus Omnitrophota bacterium | reverse complement strand
GCCATGGCTGAAAACAGCCATGTTTTCTCTCCCTCGTTTGTGCGTCAAATGATGCCGGCCGTGACATCCATAGTGAACCATTATATAGCGGGCACTTTTTATGAAAAAGACGGAGCGAAGCAAGAAATTAAAATGGACGTCGACGGCCTTTTGATCACTCCTGACGGCGGAACATGGATGAACGCTCGTCCTTCCGGAGAAAATTATGTAACCCCGCGTGGAGGGAAAGCCATTGAAATCAACGCGCTTTGGTATAACGCATTGCGATTTATGGAAAAACACGCCGGTGAGGAGTCCGGAAAATACAAATCACTGGCGGATCAGGTAAGAGCAGCGTTTCGCGAAAAATTTTTAAATCCCGAATGGATAAGCGGGAAAAGAAAAAATATCACGCCGTTGCTTGACGGAATCGGCACCGATCCGCAGTTTCAATCGATCAGGCCGAATATGGTGATCGCAGCTGCTGTTGGCGGGGATTTGCTTACGGGAAAAATGAAAAAAGCCGTTCTTGTAACCGCGCGCAAGCATCTGTTGATGCCCATGGGGTTACGGACGCTTTCACCGCGTGATTCGAATTACCGCCCCTACTTTCCGAAAGGCGGAGATCAGCGCGCGCGCGATCACGCTTATCACCAGGGCAGCGTGTTTCCGTGGCTGATGGGTTTTTATGTTGATTTGACGGTCGATGTGATGAAAGCAGAAAAAAAAGAAGCGGAGATTCTGCAGGCTGTCCGAGCAATAGCCGAACCGCTTTTACATTATCTTTTGTTTGGCCAAAGTGAAGCAAACGGCGAAAAAAATACCATACATTCTCTGCCTGAACTTTTCGATGGGCTTAATCCCGGCGATACGCATCAAAAGCCCGGAAACTTACTTTCTTATGCTCCGAGTGTCGGCGAGGTTTTACGCGTATTGATGCAGTATCAAATTTTGTCTTCGCCCGCGCGCTCCGAAATGCGGCGTGTTCCCACAGGCGGTAAAAAAGGGCAGGATTTTCTAGAAGGCTGGTGGAAGCGGTTATGGAAATATTTAAGTAGTCAAAAGGTTGGGAATGTCAGGCAGCTTTTGGACGAACTCACCAGTGTAGGCGAAGCGTTGGGAGACAAAGGCGGCGCTGCAGAAGTTGCGCGCATCCGAAAAAGAATTAAGCCCGCGCAGGCCGGACAACCGGCTCAGTTTAGACCGACTTATGGATCTTCGCTGGTCTGGTTCCCCGCAGTTGAAAATGAAAATATGGCAATATTATCGCAATTAGCGGAAATTCAAACGCGGCTGATTCAGATTTTTGGCGACGAGTATTTGCCGGTCAAAGAAAATGATTTGCATTTAACCGTTAGAAATTTACTGCGTGAACAAGCCGCCGCGAGCGATGAGGCCGCACTTACGGCACAGGCAGAGCAGCTGCGTTCTTTTATTGCTGCTCAGCCGCATGCGGAAGGGATGTTAGTGGGGCCTTTTTGGCATCGTGAATTTGGTTTCGTCATGATTTGGAAGCCTCAGCCTAAAGATCCTATTCTAATCGTGAAAAACCGCACAGAAATAGCGCTGCATCTGGAGCCGCAAGACCGTTTGATTCATTTGACGCTTGGCTATCACACTCAAGCGGCGTTAACAGCTGAAAAACTTCGCGGAGATTATTCTAAATTGCAGGGATTTCCTGTTTTTCATATTCCGGTCAAAGTTTCTCAATTGCAGGTTGCGGGGTATTCAGACATTGGATATGCGAGTAGTTTGCAACCCGAAGCAGCAAAGATTTTTCTTGGTAGCAAAAAGCCCGAGACTAAACGCCGACAGACAATCAGGCTCGATGCGGACGACCAAGAAAATTTGCGCAAAGTAAAAGCCGGCTTAAAGAAACTTTTGGAGCTTCTTCATCAAGTAGACAATCTCACCGAGGGAGTTACAGCTTTTGTACCTTATAAAGAAGGAACCACACAGGTCAAATTTCTTGATTGGGTTAAAACGCATGCTTTTGGCAATCAGCTTACAAAATTTCAATTCCTGACTCCTGAAAATGAGCCGTCAAAAATTTTGCTCACCGGATCGGATCTTTTTTACCCGATCGAATTATTTGTCGCATTGGCCGGTGAAATGAATCCAGAAAGTTTGGCCGGATATCAGGCCTCTAAACTTTTTGATGGGGGAGCGGGACTTTCGGAAGAAAAACCGATTCCGTACGAAACGTTGGGCGTTTTCTTTCCTCTGCAAATGTATGCACGCGGAGGCGATCAGTGGCGGAAGTTTGAAGCTCTGATGAACCAAATTAAAACCGTTTGGGCTGAAACCAAGCCGGATTTTGATGGCTTATTAAACCGTATTCAGCTTCTTTCCCGTTCTGAGTTGAGGGCGTATCAAGAAACACACATGAGCTCACTTCATGTTTCCGCGGCGTTGAAATCAAAAATAAAACTTATTTTTGGTAAACCCAAAGGGAAAGGATCTCCGATCAAAATAGTCCAAGATTTTCTCAATGCGACGGCTGAAGATTGGATTGGCCGGGAAATTGCTTTTAAAGGTAACTTTCTTACTGAAGGGGAGTGGCTTGAAATTGAACTAGCCATTCAAACTTTAGCGCATGACATTGAAGTTGTAAATCAAGGCGAGCGCCTTGCCGCAGAAGAACAATCTGATTCTCTCAGGCAAGCGACCCGGGAAACATTTTCAAAAAAAATAAAAACAAAAACTCCGTGGGGCACCGGCAGGCTTGAAGATGTCCTTAATTATTTGGTTTTAAAGCCGGTCACGGTTTCTTGGAGTGAATACCTTGCAGAAATAGGCCCTGCTTTTCATGAGCGCTTCCGCGGCAGTTTAGGCAAGTCTGCTTCGCAAGGGAGAAAAATTCTCCATACCATGCAGGGGTATTCTTTTGATTGGTTTTTGGGGGCGCTAAAAACCGGCAGCGAAGGGAATGAAATAGAACTTTTGAACAGCCGCGTTCTTAAGGTGGGAGCGCAAGAAATTTTTGAAATGGATATCAAGGTTTCCAATGGAAAAGAAACGGTTTTTAGACGGTTTCAAATCGGAGTGCATAAGCTCAAATTACATAACGATGCCGGAGGTACGGATCGTCTGGTTTGGGACATTGATGAAAAACCGGGAGTTTGGTCCGAGCGTGATTCATTGCAAGTTGCGCCCACCCTAGCCACCCTGATTACCGATCCCTTTTTAACACGCGGTGGAGATTTTTTGCGCTGGAATTTGTGGAAAGATGAAATCGCAAGCGTTGAAGGGCAACGGTTGGGTCCCGTCACTGTCAATGGCAGCATTCTTTTGTTTCCTGATGTGGATTATAAAAGCTACGCTTTTCCGACCGGCAGTAAAACATATCAAGGCATGGATGCGGTGATTGAAAAGTCGGAAATCATCGACGAACAATGGATTTTGACCGTGCGGCTGGAAGAACCGGCGGGGCAAACAAAGCCGTTGCGCGAAACACAAAAAATCAAATTTGTGGTCGGAAAAGCGTGGCGGACACTGGAAGGACGCGATGCTTCTCAGGTAGAAAAGAAAGTTTTAGCGATTGAAATTTGGAATGCAAAAAAGAAACAGACCACTTCAAGGCCCTGGTCGGAAGCGCCTTCCACGCTCGGAGCTTTAGCGGGATACCAGCCGTTCATAAAAAATCCTGAAAAAATGGATTGGAACGTTGTGCCGCGAGGAAATTTTAAAAAGCAGCCGCTTGGGGCGATTACAAAAAAAGGATGGCGTTATTTTAAAGTTTATAAAAACCACGGGGACGCTTATCTTGCCACGGGTGTTGTGGGTGAGGAAAGAGAAATGAGTACAGTTGACGCCACGGTAAACCCAGGCGGCAAGCTTGATGTCGAAGTGGAGCTCGCCGCCCAGGGCGGTGAAAAAAGCCGCGTGATTTATCAGGTTGGCGCGATTGTGCGTGAAGTTCAGCCGCATGCGAGTATGCCTGAGGGCAGTAAGCCCAAAAAGTATTTGGCCATTACGCGCGCGCCCGGGATTACGCTTTCGGGAAGCAGAAAAATTTTGACCTTGGCCGATTTAATGGGATCCAGAAAATTAATCGAAAAACTGCAGGCCGGAAAAAAAATAAACTGGCGCCGTGATATCCCCGCCAAAACACTCAAGTTTTTAATAGGCCAGGCCATTGGTTACACTAAAACTGAAGGTGAAATTCAGTTTTTGGTGGTGGAGAATGGATCTGTAAAAAATTGGCGGCCGCTGGGTAATAAACATGTGGGCTGGCGCGGCGTGATTCAAGATGTTGTGGTTGACAGGTACGGCCGGTTAAAAATAACCATTGAGTTTTCAAAAGACGGCAACAAAGAAAGCCGCGTTTTTTATGTCGGCGACAGTTTGCGTCTTCTCGAGTCCCAAAAAACAGCAGCGCCAAAATACGGGCTTAATATAGAAGAAGAAACCGGTGATCAGAAGCTGGCTCAATTTATAACGGCGGCCGGCCTTGATGACAGTCCCTACGAACTAGACTGGAAGAAACATTTGCCGCTGCTCGCGGCGCTTAAAGGGACGGTGCTTTCCAAAACGGCGCTGGGACGCACCGACATTTTTATTGGCCCGGGTTATATATGGAAGTGGACGTTCGTCGGAAAAAGCAAAGACGATTCAACCGACGGTTGGGTGCCTCAAATTATCGGGGCGGAATTAAATCAATTCGGCCGACCCGAAATCGAAGTTCGCTTTGCGCAAGGGAAAAAAGCAAAAACAAAAATATTTCAGGTTGCGCCCCGTATCAAAAAAATCCCCAATAGGATAGATGCTCAAGCCGAAGACATTCCCATCTTTGAATTGGTCGAAGCGCCGGCGTTTGTTAAAAGCGGCGAGTCAGCGGCGATAAAGGATGCGGTCAGTCTTGCGGATTTAAGCCGATTGCCCAAAAGTTTTGGTTGGACGAGAGCAAGTGCAAAACTACCCAATTTGGTGGGGATGCGAACCGGAACACCGCATGCAAGCGGTTATTTCAGCATTCCGACATTTAGCGGATTTTCTTCCAATCGTTGGCAAGCGCTTAAACCCATCAAAGATCCTGAAAAATGGAACGGCATTATTTCGAAGCAATGGGTGAGGGACGGAGTATTTCATTTTGAAGTGCTCTATCCTTATAAAAACGTCACCGCGATTTATCGCTTTCGTAAACCCTATCGCAAATTGAATTGGGTCGGAAAAGGTAAGCCGCCGAAAATGACAGCGATACCTGAAGCCTATGAAATTGAGATGGTCAGCATTTCCGACCCGAGTTTCATGCCCATGGTTCGCCGCTCCGAAATGCGAAAAACAAAAACACAGAATGCGGGAGTTTCTCGACACGCAAAAAGTGCGGCAGCGCAAAGGTCAAAGACGGCGCATAGTCACAGCCGCTCAAAACTTTTGCCCATCGCAAACGGAATTATCGAGGCGGTTGCGTTTCTATTTGAACCCGCTGTTCGCGGAGCCGAAAAGGGTGATGCGCCAAAGTTTAGTGTTCTGGGGAATCGTTCAACGGCGCTTGAGAGCAGCGCTATGGAAAAATCTGTTTCTCGGACTTGGCGATTATTTGTTCAGATGATGAAGTTTTATCCCAAGACTAAAGAGTTTCCGGCGATTACGGTTACTGATTTTATGCAATTTGAAAGAAGAAAATCAAAGAAAAAACCGGGACCACCTTTGGATAAGCATACAGTTGGGGCTCATTTTAATTTTCTTGAAAAACTTGGGCTTATTACTCGTGAACGAGAAACGGTGCCATTTATTCAAAGAATTAATCCCAGGGCCTATCAGCATGAAGAAGAAATCGAGTTTATCTTGATGGAATATCAAACGGCTCGGGACTTCGATTATGTTGCAGAACAAATTGAGCAAACGGTGAGTGGTACGCAGCCATTCAAATTACCACATGAGCCGATTGATTATCCGGCGCTTTTTAAATATCTCAAAAAAAAGCACCCTAAGTTACAACACGCCTATCTTTGGATTACTTATCGATTTTTAAAAGAATATTTTGGCACGACCTGGGTTAAACAGGCATCTTTTGCGCGGTTGACCAAGGGGCCCGCAGAGCATGCGCGTGAAATGAGAAGAAAGCTTGAAGAGTTAGAGCAGCTGGGGTTGGTCAAAATTCAAAAAAGCGGCAAAGGCCCTGCGGGATCTTGGATGCAGCTCGTTGAGGTAAGGCCTGACCAGGCAAAAAAAATTAACGCGGCATTGTTTGAAGGCGCTAGAACCAAAGATTTTCGTAAACTTGAGACTAGCATTCAAGCGATATTAAACGAGCCTAATCCGGGCATGTTTCCCAAGAGAAGGGAACGCCAAACTTCTGAAGAGGGAGCCGCACGGCGCGTTATCAAGGGGGGCCATACCCAACTCACTTTGCCGATTCTTGTCGAAGCAATACGGCGCGTAGAAAAGAAAGCTCTTGCGCGTAAGCAAACACCTTGGCCGCGCCCCGAAGAGATTCGTAAAGAACTAGCCCAAATGCTTGGCTATGATCGCAATGTTAATTTAGTAAAAGTTTTCTCAAGAGCCAATGAAATTGATTTGCGAACGCTAGGAATGTTTTATTTGCCCTTGGCAACAGAAAGAAAAGCGGCGATTGAGTCCGAAATAGACCAGGCTTTGGCTCGGCTGCGAGGTGGAGATGATAAGCGGTTCGAACATATTCCTATCCATGAAGGTGACTTAGCGGATGAACTCAAGATGCATCATGCGACTTTTTTTAAATTAACAAAAGGCGCCAAAATAAATTTAGAAAAAAAAGGCGTTTTTGATAATCGGAGTCAGCCTAAAAAATTGAAACAGTGGATTGCCAAGTATCTTCGATCCTTAGATGTTGAACCGACCGATGCTGCCATTCTGTTAGTTCTAAAAAAGAAAGTCGATGCCGGCGCGGTGCCTGCGGCCAGCCGTAAAAAAATTCTGCAGGCAGAGTTTGATTTTCAACGCGAGCTTTATGATCGCAGAGATTATTGGCGAAAAATGTATGTTGTTGAAAAACAAGAGCAGGCTTCAGTTCGATATGTTGACGCCTTGCTTTCCGGCGAAGGGGTTTCTCGAGTTGACTCGGCGCATTTGGTTGCAGTCGATCCTGACAATGCCATTACTATGGAGCCTGATGAGCGTAAGCGCGCGCTTTTAGCTTTCGCCCAAGACAATGTGCGTATTTACGCTATGGCGACCCAAGGCAATATTCAGTTTCTGCAACGGCTTGAAGCCTGGGTTGATTTTTTTCAAAAGCAGATTCAGCAAACTAAAAATCCCCAAGCTTGGCTAGGCTTGGGAGAGACGATTCACCGGGCGCTCGTGCTATCCATTTTCTTTAATCGCAGCCAGCTGTTCAAAGTTCCCATGTCACCTCAGTATACGCGGCTTTTTCAAAAACTAATCAACGCGGGATTAGGCGTTGAGTTTTCTGGCAAAACTCAAAGTGAGACAGCGACAACCTGGCAAGAATTTCGCGAGCAAGTGGTTTCCGCCATTTTTAAGATAGCGGCATGGTCGCAACAGCTAATTGACACAGGCAGTTCCCGTTCGAAAGATGAATTGCGTCAAAATATTTTGAAAGAGAAAGCGCGGATTGAAAGCATCGCAGAGCGAACTCCTTTTAACCAGCAAACCAGACAACTCAGAGAGGATGTTTTTTCGAAAGTGGAGGTGTGGACGCAAACGGCATATGGCGCCCAGTTTCAAGACCATCTTAGGCCCCTTTGGGAAGAGCTGTTTTGGAAAGCAACCGCTGACGCGACGAAGAGCGCGGTGAGTCCTCAGGACAAGCAGCTTCGAGAAACCATTCATCAAGCGTGGGTGTTTATCAAAATGATTCGATTACTGACTCCGGCGCGCTCCGAAATGCGGGGTGAAAACGGAACAAGCTTTTGGCGTGACTCGCGCTTTGCCGACATGGTAGATGATTACTTTGAAACGGGCACATTCAAAAGTCGTTTTATTGTGGGCCTCATAAAAGATATTGAGTATTACAAAATTCGATCTGTGGAAATTGCGAACACAGCATGGATGCTTATTTTTTGGACGTTTAATCTATTTGTCGCTTGGTGGTTGATCCAGGGGATAATTGACTCGCCGTATTCGCCTATGCCGCGGACCGGCATCCTCAGCTTGTCTTTTTTTGCTATGTCTGAACTTGGCAGCGTTTTTAGTGTCACACGCCAGCTCGGCCGATATGTCATTTTAGCTTTTTTTGTAATACCTTTTAAGATTTTGCCCGAATTTTTTAATGACACGCTCAGTGGGGAATGGCCTTACGGGTGGTTTAGCTTTTTTAAATATTTGAATAGTCGTGACGTCGGATACGTTCAAAATAATTCGAATGATCCAACTAAAGTTACCGTTGTTCTTGATGAAAATGTTGGCGCCGTACGTTTTATGGATATTTATAAAAGCACGTTTATAGATGCCGAAAAAGATAAGGACAATGTCGATTTTCAGCGTGTGCGCGTCACGATTCAGAACGAAGCAGAAATTCTTTTTGAAGGACTTGTCCGCGATATAGCCGATTTCCAAATGCTTCCTGGGGGCGCAACAATTGATTTTCAAGCCCCTGGGCTTGACGACCAAGCAGTTAATACGGAACCGATTCCGCTATTCGTGCCTTTTTCAGCGATTCATTCCCGTTCCCAAGTTCAGAATCCAATAAATAGAAAATCTTCCAAACCACCTGGATTGAATGCGACGCAATGGGCGGCCAAGACCAAAGATTTATTGAGAAAAAGCACTAATGATTGGCCAAGCGAAGATGAATTTTATGAGAGACAAAGTATGTCTTTTATATCCACGGCTTGGACGATAGCCATAGTCATCGGGACCGCTGAGTTTACATACAAGGTGATGATGCGATGGATTTTCTTTAAATTTCTACCTTCAGAGATTTTGGCCAGCGAATCGGATATGGATTTTTGGATGGGCCTTGCTCGTGTAGCTGGCATTTTTGCGGGAGCATTTTCGACAGCTTATTTAAATCTTGATGAGAAATCATTTCCCTCCTTAATTTTATTTGGATCTTTTTTTTCTTTGTTTCCCCGATTTATAGAAGATAGAAGGAGTGGGCTTTGGCCATATCAAGGTTGGCGCTCGTATTTGCGGTATTTAAATGCCAGAGAAGCGGGATATTTAGAGATAACAGAAATAGAAGGAGTGCCCATATTGCACTTTAAAGTTTCTAACACAACGCAATCAGCGGTATTG
>JAYSWD010000182.1:0-9283 GCA_043718225.1 Candidatus Omnitrophota bacterium | reverse complement strand
AACCGTTGCTTTCCCATTTCGAACCTCCTTTTGACCCAGGAGATTCTACTTATTTTCTGTATGATTTATAGGGGGGAGCGCCTTTGGACCGTGGCATTTTCTGCACTTCTTGTCCAAAATCCTAAATACCATTCGCCAGTAATTTCTTTTTGAAACATTTTGCGATAGACTCCATCTTCCTCTGCGCAGCGCACACCCACGAAATCCAGATCTTTCTCGTTAGATCTTCCACTTTTTTCGACCAACTCTTCGCATGATTCCATCGCCGACAATATAATGACGCGATGAATAGGGTCAAAAAAGGGTGTGATTCTCGTAATGCTGGTTCTTACCAAGTACCCTTGCCGGCCATCAAAGCTTTCCTTAAATTTACTAACTAGATAAACAGGGTCTTCAGCCTGTGCGAAAAACAGCGAAGAACCCATTAAAATAAACAGACTCATTGTGAAAGCAATTTTTTTCATATATTCCTTTTTAGTCGGGCACTTTTAGAAATGTTCCAACATCAGACCAAAGACTGACGACTAATTCGAACCCCCGCACTTTTAGAGATGTTTCGATCTTCTGTTTTACTTAGTTTTTTCAAACTCATTTCTTAGCAACAGATTACCAACTATTATGACCAACACACTAAGCATGGATAAAAAATCTAAGACTTGCTGATTAAAATTAAAACTATGCCCGATCTTAATACCGAAACCCATCGCCCCCAAGATGATCATAAGAACAAACCAATTCCATTTTTTTATATTCATTTCACTTCCCCTTTTTTAACCCGGTACTTTTGGGTCTGTTGCAGAAGTCGACATCAAAATGTAGCCCCCATTAGGCTCGGGTTGCAATATTTTTTGAAGCCTTCAAACAAATAGTAAAAAGATAAGCGCAGATTCGGCAAAAAGGTCGCTATCTTTTTCAAATTGATCACGGCGCAACCCATCACGAACCTTTTTGTCGCGCTTGCTAAACCCACGGAATACAATTTCTTAAATTTCAGCACGCCTTTGAGGTTTGCGAAAGTTCCTTCCGCTTGAATGTTTCTCAATCGCTGAAAGGCTTTTGCCTCTTGTGTCTTCGAGCGTTTGAGGGCATCGATAATTAAATTCTCATAAATAGAACTTGAGACCGTTCGAGCTTTGCCTTTTGTACAAAGAGATTTCTTGGAACAAACTTCGCAATCTTTTTCACGAGCTCGATAACGCTTCATGTGTGGCAACACATGGTCGAATTGTTTGAAACGCAAAGCTTTTCCTTGCGGACAAATATACCGGTCGCTTTCTTGATCATAATGAAAATTCTCTCGAGCAAAATCTCCTTCGATGGTAAAAAGACGGCGAGGCGTCATATGTGCCGTCACGGTTTCATCCGATAGCCATTTGAGATTTTCAGCACTAAAGAATCCTTTGTCTGTCGCAACGCTTTTTAGGCAAAGCCCTTCTTGATTCAAACGCTTCTTTGCTTCTCGCACAACAGGCTGGAGTAATTCCGAATCATTTTTATTGGCGTCATCCACCTGAGCATGGGTAATGACTCCGCACCGTTCATCTACACTCGCAGAAGCTTTGTAGTAAGCCGCTCCTGGGAAGCCCGGCTTCTTCGCCGCTTTAGCTTCTTGATCTTTTCTTTGAGTTTTCAGAATAGACTGAGACGTCGGAATGTTACCTTGAGATTCTGACTCATTAATCCCAACTGCTTTTTCATAATGCTCCAAAACTTTGGGCTGAAGGATTTCTAAAGACTCGAGAGCTGCATTGGCTTTCAGCAAAGTTGAATCTATCGACTGATGATGCCCTTTAACTAACTGATTCCGAATGCAAAGACCCAGAACGTGATCAAAGACGGCTTGATAAACTGTTTTGCTGATCCGATCTTTGCGTGTTCGTGAAATGGTAGAGTGAAAAGGTGGGGCTTGATCCAAATCATAACCAAGAAACCATCGGATTGCCAAAGAGTCTTTGATTCGACGTTCAAGCGCTCTGTCTTCATGAATCCCTTCCAAAAATCCGACTATTTCAATCTTGAAGAAAACAACAGGATCAAGAGAGGGCTGCCCTGTATGCGAATAAGCCTCTTTTACTAACTCATACACAAATGAAAAATCAATGAGGCCGTCGATTTTTCGGTAAAGATCATTTGGACTTACTAAATCATCCAAACAAAGGTTGTGGTGACTCTTCATGTTAAACTTTCTTTGTCCCATCATCGTCAATCCCTCCTTGCTCAATCAAGGAATCGACCTTAAAATTAAAATCATGAGATCGGACTTCTGCAACAGACCCTTTTAGAAATGTTACAACATCCGACTAAAGACTGACGACCGAAGACCAACGACTAACATGTCTCCGCCGGCACCCGGTACCGTTTTATAAGCTAATCAACCCGAAATATAACTGCCCCTTGGCGTAGCCATAAGGTTTTGAGAAGCGATTTTACTCTCATGGTATTTGTTCCAGCCAATCTCAGCCGCCATCACGCCCGCCACAATCAAAATCGAAATGATAATTTGTTTCATTTATTTAACCGGCACTTTAAGTAACCCAAAGCTGAAAGGTTAAAGGTCAAAACTATAGCCAAGAACCCAACAACCAACCTTTACGCTTTTAGATTTAACTTCTGGCCTCTCACTGCCTGTCACTTTGGTAAACGGTACCTTTTTTTTTATTAAATAAGGGTGAATACGTCTGCCAAGTATTATAAAACTTTCCACAGCTCGCGCACTCAAACACGAGCGGTTCAGCTCGCGGCAAACCAAAAGGCGTTTTATCAATTGACTTTGAATTAGGAAGGTAATTCTTTAAAAGAATCTTTCCACAATCAGGACAATAACGTTTTCTCAAAACAAACCAACTCGCAGTTGCCACAAAAGCTATCCCGATTATTACTGCAATCAATTCAATCATCGCAATCTCCTAACTTGACCCGGCACTTTTACCTGCCCGCCGGCAGGCGGGGAAATGCTCCGATCTTTGTACCGGTACCTTTTTTTCTACCCGGTACTTTTTTCGCTATCTACTGATGTACGCTTTAAGAATTCGGCCGTCCTTTTTAGAAATTATGGCTTCTGGCGTACCGCCGCCACGCATATTCGGATTCGCCGAACTAAAGACCGACCATTCGTCGCCCTCCAGGACAGCCCTGTATGGCTTTCCTTTTTCAACAAGGTCTTTACCGTAAACGGGTTCCCAATACACATAGGCGATTTCAATAGCGGTTTCTTGGTCCAAAACGGCTTGATTAGAATTATCGAGTATGCCGTCTTCCGCCCAAGCATATTTCTCTTTGGAATTTTCTTCCGCCCGGATTGTCGGAACAATCAACATTGCCGCCAAAACCAATAAAATCATTTTTTTCATTTACCTAACCTCTCCATTTAATTCGAGACAAAAAAAGCCGGATATTTCTGTCCGGCCAGCAAATAATTAAGACGCCTTTGGCTGCTTATTCACAAGCTCAAAGGCTTTATGCATGGCGTCGAAGCGATCAGAAAAATCGATCTTCTCTTCGCGCATTTTTTGCATGAGAAGCTCGTGATATTTTGTGCGTAACGCATTCGCCTGGTCTTTGGCGACATGCTCGTCTACCGGAATTTCTTTTTCAAGCCGGACCAAATCAACATAAACTTGCGCGATTTCAATTAAACTCATAATTCTCCACGAGCAACTTTAATTGCGATTTTTGTCGCATGCTCACGATCGTGATAAGCAACCCCCTGTTCTTTAAGAAAATCCATCCAAAGACCATGCAATTGAACACGCTTTTCTTCAAGCGCTTGCAGCTTTTTTGCGTCCGTGTTTTGCTCAATAGCTTCAATCACCGCAACATATTCCTTTGCTAATTCAAAAAGTGTCTTTCGCATTTTTGTATTTTATCAAAAAAACTGGTGATTTTTTTAACTCTTTCGGCGCTGCTTCCTGCCTGCGGCAGGCAGGTGCCGGGCCGGAAGAGTTAATGAGACTGGAAGCGACTAGCAGACTTGCCTAGGCGGTTCTCCGTTTCACAGCCCCTCACCCCCACTATTGAACGAGGGTTCGGATTTATTTTTTTGAGCTGCGAGTTCTGCGCCGTAAGGACGCAGCTGTTTGAGCAGATCAAAAGAATAAATCGAACTAAACCACTTATATTTAACTGGATTCACGCCTACGGACAAACAAAAAAGCCGGTGATCACTCACCGGCTTTCTATTTAAAACTTAAGATCCCTGATCAAGTCAGGGATGAGTGTTCGCTGCGCTCCCTCAATCCCAATTTAACGTACCACCTACTTGGTACTCTGTAACACGAGTTTCGAAAAAGTTTTTCTCTTTACGAAGATCAATCACTTCACTCATCCACGGAAACGGATTTTCGGTTTTGCCGAATTGTTTCGGGAGATTCAATTTCTCCATGCGGCGGTCAGCGATGTGATGGATGTACTGTTCCATCATTTGATGCGTGAGGCCCATGAGCCCGTTCGGGAGCAAATCTTTCGCGTAAGCGATTTCAAGCGTGACGCCTTCTCGGAACATTTCAACGCATTCGGCTTTGAACTTCTCGGTCCAAACTTCGGGGTTTTCGCCCACGATAGAATTGATCAAATCGATGCCAAAGTTTAAATGCATGCTTTCGTCGCGCAGAATGTACTGAACCTGCTCGCAGGTTCCAGGCAATCGGTTCTGGCGTCCGAAGGATAAGAGCATCACAAACGCCGCGTAGAAGAAAACACCTTCCATGACGCCTGAGAAAGCGATCATGTTGCGCAAAAGGCGCTGTTTGCCTTCGAGCGTATCGGTTGTCAGGTTGGAATTGCAAAGGTCTTCGGTGTAGCGCGCTTCAAATTCAGCTTTGTCATGCATGGTTTTGCATTCGCGGTACATGTTGTAAAGCTCCGCTTCGTCGAAACCGAGTGACTGCGGGATATATTGATAAGCATGCGTATGGATCGCTTCTTCAAAAGCCTGGCGCAGAAGGTATTGGCGGCATTCAGGCGCGGAAATCTGCTTATAAAGCCCGAGAACGAGATTATTGGCGACCAACGTATCGGCGGTGGTGAAGAAACCGAGGTTACGCTTGATCATGCGGCGTTCGTCATCCGAAAAAGCTTTGGGGTCTTTCCATTGCTCGATGTCGCGCTGCATCGAAACTTCCTGCGGCATCCAGTGATTGGCGCAGCTGTCGAGATAATACTGCCATGCCCATTCATACTTGATCGGAATCAGCTGATTCACGTCCGACTTATTGTTAATCAGCGTTTTATCTTCCTTGCTGATCTTATTTGTCGTGAAGGGGATAATATTTTCTTTTCTATCAAGCATGTTTTAGTTCCTCAAAATTCAAAAATCGTTAATTAATATCTATTTAAGACATTACACTTTGTATGCCAACTACGCTTACGCGCGCCCCACGAACCACGTCCCACGATTTCGTGGTGCGTGGCTCTTGGCTCGTGGTACGAGCTTGTCAGTTTATTGGCAGGCTTCACAATCCGGACCGTTTTCAATACTGCAAATCTTCGCGGCCGCGGCTGCATCCGGGTCAATGATGATATCGGGCTTTTTATTGCGGCCGAGCGGATCGCCATATTTGTTGGCATCCACGGTTGATTTTTCGATGCGTGTCGCGCCGAGCGAACGAAGATAGTAAGTTGTCTTCAATCCGCGTGTCCAAGCGAGCTGATACATCTGCGAAAGACGCTTGCCATTCGGTTCTTCCATATAAAGGTTCAGCGACTGGCCCATGTCGATCCACTTTTGACGGCGGCTGGCGCATTCGATGATCCATTCATGGCTGATTTCAAACGCGGTCGGATAACGTTCTTTGATGACGACCGGGATACGGCCGATTTCATTGAGGTTACCGTCAAAGTATTTGAGATCGTCGATCATTTGCTGATCCCAAAGGCCGAGCGCTTTCAATTCGTCGACGAGATAAGGATTCGCGATCGTGAATTCACCGGAAAGATTGCTCTTCACGTAAATATGTTTGTACATCGGCTCGATCGACTGCGTCACGCCGGCAATGTTGCCGATCGTCGCGGTCGGAGCGATGGCCATACAATTGGAATTACGCATGCCGTGCTGTTTGATATGGTCGCGCACAGGCTGCCAATCAAGACGGGCGCTGCGGTCCATATCCAAATAGCCGCCGCGTTCGTCGGCCAGCAATTGAATGGTGTCGATCGGAAGCAAGCCGCGGTCCCATTTCGAACCTTTGTAGCTGCCGTAAGCGCCTTTTTCTTTCGCGAGCTTACTGGAACCTAAAATCGCGTAATAAGAAATCGCTTCCATGCTTGAATCCGCGAAATCAACCGCTTCTTTGGAAGCATAGCTGATCGCCTGAATATAAAGCGCATCTTGGAAACCCATGATGCCGAGGCCCACCGGACGATGCTTGGTATTCGCCGCTTTCGCTTCGACCGTCGGGTAAAAATTGATGTCGATCACGTTATCGAGCATGCGCATCGCTGTTTCAACGGTGTCAGCCAAAAGTTTTTGGTTGAGACCGGATTCGGTTGTGTGGGCCGCAAGATTGACGGAACCTAAATTACAAACCGCGGTTTCCGCGTTCGAAGTATTCAGCAAAATCTCGGTGCAGAGATTCGAGCTGTGAACGACGCCGGCATGATCCTGCGGAGAACGGATGTTCGAAGGGTCCTTGAAAGTAATCCAGGGATGGCCGGTTTCAAAAACCTGCGTCAACATTTTGCGCCACAGCTGAACCGCGGGAATCTTTTTGAAAAGATTAATTTCTCCGCGCGCAGCTTTTTCTTCATAGCCCGCGTAACGAGCTTCAAAGTCTTTGCCGTATGTATCGTGCAAGTCTTTAGCTTCATTCGGGCTGAAAAGAGTCCAATCTTCATTTGAAAGCACGCGCTTCATGAAAAGATCGGGAATCCAGTTCGCGGTATGCATGTCATGCGTACGGCGGCGGTCATCACCCGTGTTTTTACGGAGCTCAAGAAATTCTTCGATGTCGATATGCCAGCATTCAAGATAAGCGCAAACCGCGCCTTTGCGTTTACCGCCTTGATTGACCGCAACGGCTGTGTCATTAGCAACCTTCAAGAAAGGTACGAGCCCCTGGCTGCGTCCGTTTGTACCTTTAATAACTGCGCCCATACCGCGAACGCGCGTCCAGTCATTGCCGAGCCCGCCCGACCACTTGGAAAGCTGAGCGTTGTCCTTGATACATTTGAAAATGTGATCGAGATCGTCATCAACTGTGGTTAAGAAGCATGAGGAAAGCTGGGAATGCAAAGTACCCGCGTTAAAAAGCGTCGGAGTCGAGCTGACAAAACGGAAACTGGAAAGCACTTCATAGAATTGAATCGCGCGTTCCGTCTTCTGCTCACCTTCCACAAGCGCGAGGCCCATGGCGACGCGCATCCAGAAAGATTGCGGTGTTTCGAGGCGGCGGCCCTTTTCATGAATAAAGTAGCGGTCATAAAGTGTCTGCAATCCGATATACCCGAAAAGTAAATCGCGTTCTGGCTTAAGTGCGGCGCCTATTTTCTCGAGATCGAACTCCAACAGATCGGGCGAAAGGCGTTCGAATTTCACCATAGCCGTAAGCGCGTTCACGAAAGCCACGGGATATTCTTTCTTCATATCTTTCATGGTCAACGGGCGGCCGACCACTTCGGCATAAAGCTTGCGAAGAAGGATGCGCGCCGCGACCGAACTATAAGCCGGTTCTTTTTCGATTAATGTGCGCGTGGCAAGCAGCATGGCTTCCGTCAATTGGCTTTCTTTAATTCCGCTGAAGCAATTGCGAAGCGCGCCTTTCAAAATCTCTTCGACCGAAACTTTGTCTTCAAGGCCGTGGCAGGTTTCCGCGATCGTAAGCTTAAGCTTTTCAACATCGAGGCGTTCGGTGGTGCCGTCTTCATTTGTGACGCGCAAGTTCGGGTTCAATGCAACCGGAGTAGAATCCGCGGCGATCGCGGCGAGGCGCTGCTGGCGCTGTTTCTCGCGGTAAACAATATAGTCGCGCGCAACGTCATGCTGCGAAGTTTCCATCAGCGACAATTCAACGATGTCCTGAATTTCTTCGATATCAATCGTGTGAACACCCGCATATTGATTTTTAAGATAGTTCACGACTTTATCTGAAAGCGTCAAAACCATCTGCTGAGCTTCGGGAGAAAGCGGATATTGATTTTTTCCGGCGGCGAAAGCTTTGGCAAGCGCGATCGTGATTTTTTCGGGCTTGAAAGAAACTACCCGTCCGTCACGCTTCTTAACCGTCAAACGTTCATGCTCAAAACGGCGCAATTCATGTTCACGGCGGTAAGCGTCATATTCTTTCGAAATTTCCTGAAAGCCCGCAAGCTGAAGTTCGCGTACAACGGTGTTCTGAATGTCTTCAATGAAAACGATGGTACCCTTGGCGCCTTCGGTTTCGCACCAAGCGACAACTTTGCCGGTGATTTCTTTGATTTTATTTTGGGAAACAAGGTCAAGTTCGGATTCCTGCGGAATTCCGAGGTGAGATTTGAACGCCGCCTCAATCGCATTGAAAATTCTGACGTCAAAAAACGGAACCTGCTGGCCGTTGCGCTTTTTTACCGTGAGCGATGAGCTGACATAGGATGGCGTTTGCATTCTTAAATCTCCTCGTTTTCTAAAAGCGAAAACTATTCAAAAAATCAAAAAAATCGGTTCAAAAATTGTTTTTAGCTGCGTGTGAAAAAAATCGAGGAAGTGAAAATAAAAACCATGCTATGAAGACTAAAAAATATGTCGTTATTCACGTTGTCCGCCTTTTACCGCGTAAGCTTGATGATTCTGCATACTCCTATTGGTAGTACGTAAAACTCACTACACATCAACATCTAGTACCGCACCCCTCATTATTCGTCTAACCGGAAAGAACCTTGAGATTTATTTTGCAGTTCAAATGCGTGTGTTCAAGCGTTGGAAATTATGTCAGATTTTTATTCAATCGCAAGCGCTTTTTTGCATTTATTTTCACTTTTTTTCGACAAAATCTTTTTAAAACTTTTTATCTAAATCAAATGAAACTTTCTGCTAGTTTTTACGTGTTGACAAAAATATTTTTTAGGATTTTTTTTTGAATTTTTTTTAAAAAAATTTTTTTCCGGTAAATTTTTTATTTTTGCCGAAAATCTTCTCCGAAGTCAAAAAAATTATTAAAAATAGTCTTGTAGAGGCGAAAAAAGAAGAAAAAACAATTTCGTAGACTAAAAATATTATCGCTCACAAGATTATTAGGAATAACTGTTCAAAAAGAGTTGGATTTAGTCTGCGACTATAAACGCGGCGCGGGCAAGTAACCAGGGGAGTCGTTAA
>JAYSWD010000181.1:0-3103 GCA_043718225.1 Candidatus Omnitrophota bacterium | reverse complement strand
TTGAAGCCTTGCTTCAAAGCTTAAAGAAATCACTTGCCCCGCACGTTGTAAAAGGCGCTTATTTGACTTTAAATGAGCCGTCGATCAGCACGGCGATTGAAGCGGAAATTACAAAGGGAATTGAAGATTTCGTCATCGTCCCGCTTTTCTTTTTTGAGGGAGCGCATCTTAAAAATGACATTCCCAAGATTTTGGCAGATTTGAAGCTGAAGCATCCGCGGATTGATTTTCAAATCATGCCGCCCATCGCCTCGATTGAAGGATTTTCGGATTGGGTTGTCGCGGGCGCTTCCAAGTCGCTAAGGAAAAGCAAATGAGCGACGTTTCTCCCAAACCTAGAATTCCCGAGTATGACCGTCACATTTTCGTTTGTGTCGGCGATAAATGCTCTCCTTCTGAAGGCCATGAAGTTTATGAGCATTTGAAGCAGAAATTAAAACAAAATGCAGGCGACCCGGCTTTGCGCCGTGTTAAGCGCAGTAAGACCACATGCTTAGGTGTCTGCCAAGGCGGGCCGATCAGCGTGGTTTATCCGGAGGGAGTTTGGTATTGCAAAATGACCGCAGAAAAAATGGACCGTGTTGTCAATGAGCATTTAAAGCAGGGTATGCCCGTTCAAGATTGGGTTTTTTATCCTTCCGCTAAACCGGCTTAAGCTTATTTTGAAAATAGTGCCTATTATTTCACGGCTTTCCTTGACGCTCAAATCAAGTACTCCTTATAATGAATCCGATTACTAACTAAAAGCATTTAATCATGATTTTTACGACTAAACGCAAAACAGAACCCGAAGAAAAAAACTGGTGTGTTGTACTGAAAAGTTTCAACAGCTCACTGGATCGTACCCGGTTGATTCAGAAGCTTCAAAAGGCTTTTGAGATTTCGGGTGAAGACGCTTTGGATGTGATGCAAAATACACCGATTATTCTTCTCGATCATTTACCTCATGAGCAGGCCAGCAAAGTTAAAGATTTCTTCAGTGACAACGGTGTGGAAGTCGCGCTTACCAATGACAGCTTTTATAAACGCCGTTGTTATCGCACCGTTTGGCCGGCCATGCCGAATATTGAAATGATATTAAAGCCGGCCATTGCCGCTTCCGACGTGCCGAATCGAATGGTTTCTATTCCTCCTGTGACACGGCAAAGTGTTCCGATTACAAAACCCTTTTTGCCGCCCTCTGCCGTTGAGTCCGCCAGGCCTTCCAAAGACCAAGGTTGGAATACTTCGCAGCGCGAGTTTTTGGAACAAAAAGAAATGCTGATTCGTGATTCATTGAAACTTCAGGAAGAGGTAGTGCGCCTGCGCTCAATGACGGACCGTTCGCTTGAACAAGTGACGGAAAAAGAGCGCGCTTTGCAAACCCTTGTCTCGGAAAAAAAAGAAAAAGACGCGGAACTTGAGCGCCTTGATTCGCAGCTTGCGGCCAATGAAGAAAAATTTAAAATCGCGCGCGAAGAATTCCGGGATACGCGCGCTTATTTTGAAGAAAGGCTTCTGGCGCAGGAATCCAAAATTCAGGATTTCCAGGCGCAAGCGGAAGAAATGAACCGGCTTTTGCGTGATTCCCAGGTTTCAAAGAGCGTTCTTGAAAAAATGCTCGCCGAAGAGCGCGGAAAACTCGAAACCGCCCGGGCGCAGATTGCTTCAGGTGAATTGGATTGGGAAAAACGCACGGCGCATCTGCGGCATGAAGCGGAGCTTCAAAAGCGCGTGATCCAAGAGCATGAGTCAAAACTTTCTTACTTTGAATCTTCAAGAAAACAGATTGAAGAAAGTGAATCACATATCCGCCAGGAAATGGAAAAGCAGTCGTTCGCCGCGAAAAATCAAGAGTTGCGCGCGCATCAATTGGAAATCGAACTCGAACGCCTTAAAACCGCTTTAGATTCGCAGGAAAAAACATGGATGTCACGTTTACAGGAAGTCGAGGTGCGGGAAAGAGAACTTGAAAGCGCCCGCCGCCAGATCAAAGAATTGCAAAGCCAAATGGAGCACCGTGAATTAATTCAGCGCAAGGTTTTTGTCGCGGAGCAAATTTCCGCGAAAGAATTAAGACTGAAAAGCCTGGTAAAAAAACAGGAACAGCTCGAGGTTGAAGCCCGTGAACGTGAAACCGATCTGAAAAAATTACTTGAAGAACAAGAGGCGGTTGAAAGGGGATTGATCGAAGACCGCCAGGCGCAAAGGCATTTACTTGAGAAGCTGAAAACCGACAATCCTTTGCCTCCTCATACGGAGGTTTCCGAAAAACCCAAAGCGGATTTTTCCACGCCCTCAAATTCTGAAGTTTCGCGGATTGAATTAGACTCGCCTCATAAAGTTTGGAAAACACTTTCATGATTGAGCTGACACTCAATAAAATTTTGATTGATGAAAAACGTAGCGATCAAGTTGTCGTTTTTCGGGAAAAAAAAGGGAGCCGCTTGCTGCCGCTTGTAATCGGCTTGCCGGAGGCCCAGTCAATTCAATTGCGGGTGCGGGAAATTGAAACGCCCCGGCCTATGACGCATGATTTGATGATGCAAGTCATTCGCGATTTAGGAGCGAGCCTCCGCAATATTGTGATCGACCGCATGGATCAGCAGACCTTTTACGCAAAAATGAACTTGCAAAATTCGGCCGGTGTCGCCGTGTCCATTGACGCGCGGCCTTCGGATTGCATCGCGGTCGCGATTCGCGCGGGCGCACCCATTTTTGCTGAATCTCGCGTTATGCAGATGGCCTCGGTTCCATCGGAAGGGAAGACGGAAGAATGAACGCAGAAAAACAGTTTGATGTGGTCATTATCGGTGGCGGCGGTGCGGGAATGACCGCGGCGCTTTATACCTCACGCGCGAACCTCAAGACAGCCCTATTCGAAAAGCTTGTTCCGGGCGGACAAATCGCGGTCACGGATTTGGTAGAGAATTATCCCGGATTTCCTGAAGGCGTGCTCGGGCCGGATATCGCCCAGAAAATGCAGGCGCAGGCGGAGAAATACGGCACCCAATTTTTTTATGATGAAGTTACGGCGATTGAAAAGAAGGCGGATCAAAGCTTTGATATCAAAACGGTTTCTCAAATGTATTCCGCGAAGAGTGTCATTTTGACGATGGGCGCT
>JAYSWD010000019.1:0-27553 GCA_043718225.1 Candidatus Omnitrophota bacterium | reverse complement strand
CGAAAAGCCCCGATGGCATTATTGAACTGTTCAAAAAGGATTAGATGCTAGGCGAATGCGAGCGACCGAGGAGACGTATGAGGTAATACGTTGACGAGAGAGCGTAGTGAGCAACGCCGCAGATGGGCGTTTAAAACAATCTGTTAATCGTATTTTTCGTAGAAGATATGTTCTTTGGTTTTCAGCCCCGCCGCCTGAGCGACTTTTTCCACCGCAAGAATCATATCCGTCAATCCGCAAATATAGACTTGGGCGCTATCGCCGGTTTTGAGTAAACCTTCCAAAACCATCTGAACATAACGGTTTTCGCCTTTCCAGGTTTTGGGGCGGGACACAGTCATGATATTTTTGAAGCGGGGATGCGCCGCCGCGAGTTTATCCAGGTCATCCTTATAAAAGATCTGGTCTTCGTAGCGGTTGCCATAAATATTGACCAAATCCACATCCGCTTTCTTTTCAAGTAAATCATAAAGCATCGCGCGAAAGGGTGCGAATCCGGTTCCTGTTGAAACAAAATAAATTGTTTTAGGGAGCGGCTGTTTGACGGTAAAGTGGCCGAGAGGCCCTTGAATTTTGAGCTTATCGCCTTCTTTCTTATGAGTGAGATAGCCGCTTGTCATGGGACCGCCATCCACTTTTTTCCAGAATACTTCCAGCGTTCCTGGCTGGGATGGCCATGAAGCAATCGAGTATGCGCGTTTAAGGATTTTCCCGTTTTCAAGGGGTGGGGCGTCATCGGCGATAATATTAACGAATTGACCGGCCTCATGCTCCCAATGGTCAGTGGGTTTAAAACGAAGCGTGTAATGGCGAAGGTCGTCGCCCAAGGGAATAATTTTTTCAATGATGGTTTCAAAAATCGCCGCGCGCATAAAAACTCCTTCATCGATCAGGAAAGTAAAAAGACGCTTCATTATAAGAGTGGGGTTTAAAAATGCAAGCAGTGGCTTGGTTGCGCAGGGCATGTAAAAAATGTGTAAGGTTAATTTGTGTGATTGCCCACCTTTGCAAATTGGAATACAATGCGGTAACTTTTAGGGAAAGGTGGAGACAACGATCATGAAAAGACATTTTGACGATGAAATTCTGAAGATCAAAGGTAAGCTTCTCAAGATGGGGTTGCTTGTTGAAGAAGCGATTGCCAATTCCGCGACGGCTCTCTTTGACAGAGATTCCAAGAAGGCTCAAATGGTTGTGGACCGCGACCAGGAAATCAATGTTTACGAAATTGAAATCGATGAACTTGGGCATGAATTTATCGCGCTTTACCAGCCCGCCGCGAGCGATTTACGACTGGTAACCATGATTCTTAAAATCACCAACGATCTTGAACGCATGGCAGACCAGGCCGTCAATATCGCGCAAAAGGCGCTTTATGTAAACGGTGAGCCGCAATTAATTGCTTATGATGACTTTCGCAAAATGTACCAGCATGTATTGATGATGGTGCGCGATGCCATCAATGCTTTTATGGACGGGGATTTAGTGAAGGCTAAACTAATTTTAGATTCGGATGATACGGTTGATCAAATTGACGATAAGATCGCGATCGATATTCTGAACGCCATCAAATCGAAGCCTGACCAGGCGCAGGTTGGCGTTTGTTTGATTTTAGCTTCGCATAACTTTGAACGCATCGCGGATTTGGCGACCAACCTTGCTGAAGACGTGATTTATTTGAAGCAGGGGATTGACGTCCGCCACCACATCCGCGAGCGCCGCGACCAGTAAAACCTGCTGAAAATAGTTCGTCAGCTTCGTTCCATCCTTCGCTCCTTTGTGCGGCGTAGGTTTTACTACGCCTCCGCAGTCGCTCGAATGAGCCTCGCATCCAAACCATTTTGAGCAGGTTTTGGCTATACGAAGTCTTCGGTCAATGTGCATTTCAGCACACCTCCCTCGCTTGCTCAATCACGCCTAGCATCCAAGCTGTTTTGAGTCTTTTTGCTTGAGGGACTTCATAGCAGTTTGAGAAGCCAGCTCAAAGCTCAGAGCCATAGCTGAAAACTCTAACTGTTCGATCATTTTTGACTTTTAAGCTGTAATTTTAACCTTTTAGCTTTGAGTTTTGAGCCTTCCTCTGCGGGGGTGGACAAGCGCTATCTCGTCGAGTAGTATTGATCCTATAAAACCGCTCTGATCTGTATATATAAGCCTCCTTTTCGGCTGTTTCGAGAAGTCCACAGTGATATTTTTCTCTGTGCTCGAAGGCACAATCGAAAAGGTGCTTTTTTTTTATCTGAATTGTTAATATTTTTTCTCTGCGCTACGCGCAACCGTATCACCGGTTGAGGGAAACCTCAGAGGTAAGGACATAATCCCAAAAAGGAACAACATGGCACTCAGAACAGAATGGATTAAGAAAAGAGCCGGCGGACGCAACCAATCGCAAATGCATTTTGCGCGTCAAAATATCATTACTCCTGAAATGGAATATGTCGCGCAGCGCGAAAACGTCACCGCGGACTTGATTCGCGCGGAAGTCGCGCGCGGGCGCATGGTGATTCCGGCGAATATTAATCACGCTAATCTTGAACCGATGGCGATCGGAATTAATTCCAAATGCAAGATTAACGCAAATATCGGCAATTCCGCGGTGACTTCCGACATTGAAAAGGAAGTCGCTAAATTGCGGCTCGCGCTCAAATACGGATCCGATACCGTTATGGATCTTTCGACAGGCGCTCAGCTGGATGAAACACGCATCGCGATTCTTCAAAATAGTCCCGTGCCCGTCGGCACCGTTCCGATTTATCAGGCGCTTGAGGCAGTAGGCGGAATCCCCGAAGAATTAACCGCCGATATTATGTTTGACGTGATCGAAAAACAAGCGCAACAAGGCGTCGATTATATGACAATTCATTCCGGCGTATTAATCGAGCATTTGCCGCTTTTATCCAAACGTTTAACCGGCATTGTTAGCCGCGGCGGCGCAATTTTGGCGCAATGGTGTCTGCGTCATCATAAACAAAATTTTCTCTACACCGAATATGACCGCTTGCTTGAAATTTGCAAAAAATATGACGTGACGATCAGCCTCGGCGACGGATTGCGTCCCGGCTGCCTCGCAGACGCGAGCGACGAAGGCCAATTCGCCGAGCTTGAAACACTGGGAAAACTCACGTTAAAAGCGTGGGAACATGATGTGCAGGTCATGGTCGAAGGGCCAGGACATGTTCCGATGGATCAAATTCCGATGAATATTGAAAAACAAATCAAGGTTTGCCACGAAGCGCCTTTTTATGTGCTTGGGCCGCTTGTAACCGATATTGCCCCGGGATATGACCATATCACTTCTGCGATCGGAGCCGCGATTGCGGGGCAGGCCGGCGCCGCGATGTTGTGTTATGTAACTCCGCGTGAACATTTGGGGCTGCCTGATTTGGATGACGTTAAGCAAGGTGTAATTGCTTATAAAATCGCTGCGCATGCCGCGGATGTGGCGCGCAAACGCCCGAACGCGCGTGACCGTGATGACGCTTTATCCAAAGCCCGATTTACGTTTAACTGGAAAGAGCAGTTTCGTCTTTCCATAGATCCTGAATACGCCCAAAAATTACACGATGAAACTCTTGCCGACGATTATTTTAAAGAAGCGGAGTTTTGTTCCATGTGCGGCCCGAAGTTTTGTTCCATGGCTATTTCCAAAGAATTGACCGAGCTGGGACAGAAAAATCAGGTCGCGCGTGAAGTAAAAAAAATCGAACGTCGCGAGCAGCTATTACAAAAATAACAGCACACCTCAGCGAGTCTGCTGTTACAAAAATAAATATAAATTTCGACAATGAAGACAAAACTCTACAATTCAATTCAGGAAGAAATCAGCGCGCTTAAAAAAATGCGCAACGCGATTATCCTGGCGCATAACTACCAAGTTGGCGATGTTCAGGATGTGGCGGATTTTGTGGGCGATTCGCTCGGGCTCGCACGGACTGCCATGAAAACGGGCGCGGATGTGATTCTTTTTGCCGGGGTGCACTTTATGGCGGAAACCGCTAGCATTATGTGCCCGGATAAAAAAGTGATTGTGCCGGATGTGGAAGCGGGCTGTTCCTTGGCGGACATGATTAAGCCTGAGCAGGTCCGAGAATGGAAAAAGGCCCATCCCAACGGATTAGTTGTCGCTTACGTGAATACTTCCGCTGAAGTCAAAGCTGAAAGCGACTATTGCTGCACTTCCGCGAACGCAGTGAATGTCGTCAAGTCGATTCCCGAAGACAAAGAAATTCTTTTTATTCCCGATTTTTATCTCGGTACTTTTGTTCAAAGCCAAACCGGCCGCAAGAATATGACCATTTGGAAGGGCTATTGCCCTTCCCATACTTTGATTCAAGCCTCCGAAATCAACGCCCTGCGTAAAACACACCCCGATGCTAAATTTTTAATGCATCCGGAATGCGGGTGTTTAACGAAATCGATGCATCTGGCTGATAAAATTCTTTCAACGGAAGGCATGGTCCGGTATGTCGAGAATTCTCCCGCTAAAAAATTTATCATCGCCACGGAAACCGGCATTTTGCACCGTATGCAAAAAGATAATCCAAATAAGGAATTTATTCCAGCGAGTCCGCAGTCGGTTTGCGGATACATGAAAATGAATACGCTCGAAAAAATTGTCGATTCGCTTGAGAATTTAACCTACGAAGTTAAAGTTCCGAAGGAATTGGCTGACAAAGCACGTTTGCCCATTGAAAGAATGGTGGCGATATCATGAGTCGGTTGGGCCGAAGGCACAGAGCGGAGAAACAAAATGCATAATCCATTACCGATTCCCCAAAGAAGGCCGACGCGCCAGGTCAAAGTCGGCAATGTCACAATAGGCGGCGATGCGCCGATCCGGATTCAATCCATGTGTACAACGCATACACGTGACGTCGACGCGACGGTCGCGCAAATTGAACAGCTGGCCGAAGCCGGATGCGAGCTTGTCCGCGTTGCCTGCCCGAAAGAAGAAGACGCTCGTTCGCTCGGCGCGATCAAAAAACGCATCAAAATCCCTCTTGTCGCGGATATTCATTTCAATCACCGTTTTGCTTTAATCGCGATTGATGAAGGTGTGGATAAACTGCGCTTGAATCCTGGCAATATCGGCGCGGAAGACCGGATTATCGAAGTGGTGGAAAAGGCGAAACGCCATAAAATTCCGATTCGTATCGGCGTGAACGGCGGATCGCTCGAAAAAGATATTCGTGATCAATATGGTGTTACTCCGCGAGCGCTTGTTGAAAGCGCAAAAAGGCATGTTGCGATTCTTGAGCGCTTTGAGTTCAAGGATATTATTATTTCAATCAAAGCTTCTGATGTTCCGACCATGGTCGGCGCTTATCAGCTCGCGAGCCAAACATTTGATTATCCGCTGCATTTAGGCGTGACCGAAGCCGGCACGCTTTTACGCGGCAGTATTTACAATGCGATCGGAATCGGCACGCTGATTCAACAGGGAATCGGCGATACAATCCGCGTGTCATTGACAGCGGATTCGCGCGAAGAGATCAAAGTCGGAAAAATGATTCTTGAAGCGCTCGGCCTGCGTAAAGGCGTACGCGTGATTTCCTGCCCGAGCTGCGGGCGCGCGGAAGTCGATGTTTTTAAACTCGCGGGCGAAGTCGAAGACCGCGCGATGCGCGAATTGAAAGATCCGCTGACTTTGTCTGTATTAGGCTGCGTTGTGAACGGTCCCGGCGAAGCGCATGAAAGCGACTTCGGTATTACGGGCGGCAAAGACAAGGGCATGATTTATATCGACGGCAATCAACACCGCGTTGTCGACGAAAAAAAACTCGTCGATGAACTTTTCGAAGAGATCAAGCGAAAGTCCTCTGAAAATAAAATAAAAAAAGTCTGAGCGTAGTCCCCGCGAAGGCGGGGATTCAGACTAGATTCCCGCCTGCGCGGGAATGACAAGGTTAATAGAATGATTCACTCCATTTTTAAAAATTCCGACCTACGGGATATCGCTGAAAAAGTCGTCGCGGGCGAAAGGCTGACTTTCGAAGACGGCGTCCGCCTTTACCGTTCTCCCGATTTACATGCAGTCGGAGCTTTGGCACAAACCGTGCGCCAGCGTTTAAACGGACGCAACGTTTATTATTCGGTTAATCTGCATCTTAACCACACCAATGTTTGCAGTATAAGCTGTATGTTCTGTTCTTTTTCCAGAAGGCCGGGCCAAGCGGGCGGATACACATTGACGTTGGATGAAATCGAAGCCAAAGTTCGTAAAGCCGTGGACCAATGGGGCATTAATGAAGTTCACATTGTCGGCGGGCATCATCCTGATTTGATGATTGATTATTACACCGGCATGTTTAGCCGTATCCGCGCGATCCGCTCCGATCTTTACATTAAAGCTTTAACCGCGCCGGAAATTGATGATATCGCCGTCCGCTGTAAGCTTTCACATGAAGAAGTGCTCAAACAATTGATCGCAGCGGGCCTCGACGGCATGCCCGGGGGCGGCGCAGAAATCTTTGACGAAACAACACGCCAGAAAATTTGCCGCGAAAAAATCACCGCCAAAGAATGGCTTGATATCCACGAAAAAGCGCATGGCCTCGGGCTGAGAACCAATTGCACTATGCTTTACGGACACATTGAATCGGATGAAGACCGTGTCGACCATGTTTTGCGTTTGCGCGCGCTGCAGGATAAAACAAAAGGCTTTCAGTCGTTTATTTGTCTTTCATATCAGGCGGAAAATAATCGCTTAGCAAAACTCGGCGAACCGGGAGGCTTGCTTGATTTAAAGGCGCTCGCGGTATCACGTTTGCTTTTTGACAATGTGCCGCATATCAAAGCGCATTGGACAACAACCGACTTAAAATTCGCGCAGGTCGCGCTTTCTTTCGGTTGCGATGATTTGGGCGGCCTTAATCTGAACGAGAAGATCATGCATGACGCGGGGAGTGAAACGCCTGTCGATCTTTCGCGCGCTGAAATGGAACGTTTGATTCAAGACGCAGGGTACGAACCCTGCATGGTTGACAGTTCTTATCAAGTCAAAGACCGCGAAACTCAAACCGCCGGAAAAGGTTCTTAGTTTATGGAACGCTACAGCCGTCAGTCTGTTTTGCCTCAAATCGGCGCCGCCGGACAAAAAAAAATATCCGCCGCGCGAGTGGCAATTATTGGGGTGGGCGCGTTAGGTACGGTTTCCGCTCAGTTATGCGCGCGAGGGGGAATCGGTTTCCTGCGCCTGATCGACCGCGACGTGATCGAATGGAGTAATCTGCAACGGCAAGTTCTATTTACGGAACAGGATGCGCGTGAGGGATCGGCAAAAGCCACGGCCGCAAAAAAACATCTCAAATCGGTTAATTCTGACATTCAAATTGAAGCCGTAATTGAAGATCTTAATGCTAGCAATATTTCCGATCTGCTGCGGGACATCGATGTGATTTTGGATGGGACCGATAATTTTGAAACACGTTATTTATTGAATGATTACGCGGTTAAAAATAAAATACCGTATATTTACGGCGGTGCGGTTGAAACGCGCGGCATGGTTTATGCCGTTTTGCCGGATGGGCGGCCCTGTTTAAAATGTCTTTTTCCTGAAGTTCCGGGATCGCAAGAAGCGCAAACATGTGACCGGTCGGGAATTTTAGCTTCGGCGGCGCATATGGCCGCGTCGATGCAATTTACGCAGTTAATTCAGATTCTGACACCGGACTCATCCGCAGTTCCCGCGCAGCTTTTCAGTTTTGACCTATGGCGCGGCGAATTTAAAAGCGTTTCAGCTGAAACGGTGGCGGAAACGCGTTGCGACGCTTGCAAGGACGGAGTTTTTTCGCATCTCGATCATCAACCAGAAGCACAGGTGTTAAAGCTTTGCGGGAGAAACGCGGTTCAAATTCAAAGCGCCGCGGGACATGGACTGGACTGGGATAAGTTAGAACAGCATTGGAAGGGTGAAACGTCTGTCCAGATAAGCCCGGATTTTGCGCGTGTTAAAGTTCCCGATTATGAATTGATGCTTTTTAAAAGCGGCCGGGTGATTGTAAAAGGAACTGAGGATGTGGGTGTCGCGAAGAGTGTCTACTCACGCTGGATCGGCAACTGAGTCCTTTTGGCTCTGCGCAAAGCGCAACCGCGCAGTGTTATTTTGCTCTACGCGAAGCGCAACCGCAGTAACACATAAAAATATTTGCATGACTTGGTATTTTGAAAATATGATTCCTTTTGTTGGAGGGGAAAATGGCTGAAAAAATCTTTTTGAGTCGCGAAGGTTACGACAAAATGGTGGAAGAGTTAAAGTACTTGAAAGGTACGAAGCGCAGGGAAGTTACCGAGGCTTTATCTGTCGCCCGTGCTCACGGTGATTTAAAGGAAAACGCCGAGTATGACGCCGCGAAGGAAGCTAAAGCTCACCTGGAAACGCGCGTTTCCCAGCTCGAAGAGAAGCTTTCCCGCGCGCAAATTTTGGATACTTCCAATGTTCCCAAAGACAAAGCCTTTTTGGGCGCAACTGTGGAAGTTCATAATCTGAAAGTTAAAGAGACATTTACTTATAAGCTGGTCGCGGAAGATGAAGCTGACTTTGACCTGGGGAGAATCGCCGTGAACTCCCCAATAGGAAAAGGGCTTTTAGGAAAAGCACTTGATGAAGAATTTGAAATCCGCGTTCCGGCCGGCATGATTAAAATGAAAATCTTAAAAATTTCGTATTAATAAATTGTACCGTTGTCATTCCCGCGCAGACGAGAATCCAGAAAATTCCATGACTGGATCTCCGCCCTCGCGCAGATGACAAAGGAAAGCAAAAGGAGATGTCATGAAAGCTTCCCGTTTTTTACTCGCGCCTGTTTTTTCTATATTTGATTTAAATATTTATAGAGAAGCGCGCGGTGAAAAATTTGGCACGGCGGTGCTTTACAGCCTATATCTTTCAGCGCTTTTTTGTCTGGCTTTGACCGTGTTTGCCGTCTCCTTTATGCCTCAAGCGAACGCATTTGCCGATTGGCTAAAAAATGAATGGCCGGGATTCACTTTGACGGCGACGGGCATGAAATTAGACAAGCCCGGCCCTGTCACTTTGGTCCACCCAAAGTTTGGCGCATTGATAGCCTTTGATGATTCACGCAGTACCGTTACGGATTCAGAAATGGACGCGGTAAATGTGTTTGTGACTTCAAACATGATCTATACCAAAACCCGCCAGGGCGTTCAGGCGCGCATGATTCCCGGAGCCCCCGGAAATAGCACTAAGGCTTCTTTTAAAAAAGATACGCGGCTTCATATTGACGGAAAACAAATTCAAACTTTGTATCAGAAATTTAAATGGGCAGTCGTCGGTATATTTTTACTCACGATGTTGATTTTTGGTTTGATAATGCGGTTGGTGACCGGTTTAATTTTCGGATTGTTGGGGTTTTTACTTCAGCTGGCAGTTCCGCGCAACTTGGATTATGAAAAATTATTTGTTCTCGCAAGCTTTGCTTTATCTGTGGGGCTTATTTTTGGGATTTTTCAGTATGTGCCGCTTGTCGCGCGTTTTTTTCCAGCAGGAGCGGGGCTGATTTTGAGCCTGGTTTATTTTGGAATCGCGATCGCCGTTCAGCCTAAAATTACCGCGTCTTCAAACTAACCATTCTCAACCGCGTAGGTTGCGAGCACGCAACCTACGCGGTTTTTTTTAGGGGACGAGAATAATCTTCCCGAAATTTTTACGCGCGATCATGCGGTTTAATGCTTTTGCGGCTTGTGCCAGCGGAAAAATCCGGTCAACCACCGGTTTCAATTTACCTTTTTCAACCAGTTGAATCACGTGTTGAAGCTCCTTAAATCCGCCCATATAGGACCCTTGAATTTGAATTTGATTGAAATAAAGATACCTCAAATCAAGTGTCGCCAAAGCGCCCGAGGTGACACCGCAGTGAACCAGTCGCCCGCGTTTTTTAAGACAAAGCAAACTTTTTGTGAGCGTTTCAGGGCCGATATGTTCAAAAACAACATCAACCCCCAGGTTTTTTGTGATTTTTTTTACCTCCGCAGAAAAATCTTTTTTCTTATAATTTATAACATGATCTGCGCCCAGGGATTTCGCGAATTTTATTTTTGAATCATTTCCGACCGTGGTGATGACTTTCGCCCCCAGATAGTTCGCGATTTGGATTGCGGCGCTGCCGATGCCGCTTCCCGCGGCTTGAATGAGAACAGTTTCGCTTTTTTGAAGTTTGGCATGCGTGACAAGCATGTGCCAGGCGGTTAAAAAAACAAGCGGTATGGCGGCCCATTCTTCGAATGAATGGCGGCCCGAAACCTGAATAATATTTTGGGCCGGAACTTTGGCAAATTCCGCGTATCCGCCATTATTTTGGAATCCGACAATTTGATAGCCCGGCGCAAGGCTGTCCCAAATCCCATCCTTATAAAAAGCAGAGTTGCCGCCTTGTATGCCGGGGGCAACAATAACCCGTTTTCCCACGGCGATTCCGCGAACGCCCGGGCCGCAAGATTCAGCTATGCCGGCAATGTCGCATCCTAAAATATGCGGCATGGAAATAGTCGCCGTAATTCCGCCGGTCAAAATCCAAAGGTCGAGATGGTTTAACGCGCAGGCTTTAACGCGCACCAAAACCTCACCCCGGCCGGGACAGGGTTTTGGGACGTGCGTATATTTTAGATTTTTAACGCCGCCGGTTTTATGAAAAATAACTGCTTTCATTTTTTGCATGCTTCTCAGAAACCTTTACCTTGAGATGTCTGGATGAATTCTTGCGCAGGGATTATGATACTGAGCATGCCAAAGGAAACACAAGCTCAAAAAATACAAAGGGTGCGGGTCATAATCAAAGCTTTAAAAAAAGCTTATCCGGACGCGCGCTGTGCCTTGAATTATTCCAGCGCATGGGAACTTTTAGTCGCCACTATTCTTTCAGCTCAATGCACGGACAAACGCGTCAACCTGGTTACGCCTGCTCTTTTTAAAAAATATCCCAAGCTGTCTGATTACGCGCAAGCTGAGTTATCTGAACTTGAAATGCTGATTCATTCAACCGGCTTCTATAAAAATAAAGCCAGAAATATCCGTGATGCCGCGGCCTTAATTTTAAGCCTGCACGAAGAAATTGTTCCGCGAACAATGGAAGAATTGATTCAAATCCCGGGAGTAGGAAGAAAAACGGCCAATGTAGTATTAGGAAACTTTTATGGTATTGCCGGGCTCACGGTCGATACGCATATGATTCGTGTGAACCGGCGGCTCGGATTTTCAAATTCGGATGATGCGGTTAAAGTTGAGTTTGAGCTGATGAAGCTGATTGAGGAAAGCGATTGGGTTCTTTATACGCATCTCATTATTAAGCATGGGCGGAAACGTTGTGTGGCGCGGCGGCCTGACTGTAGAGGATGCGAAATCCGATCGCTTTGCCCGAAAATTTGTGTAAAAATGATATCTGCTGCTAGTTTTTGAGAGCTAAATATACTTAATTTGACTTTTTAGTTACTGGATTGTAATATTAAAACATGAGAATAATACCGAGGTTTCTATTATGAAGCACATAGGTGTTTTGTTGAGCGTCTTACTGTTGATTATTACCAGTTCGTCTGCTCCACTTTGCGCTCAGTCAGCTGCCGTAAGTAGTATAGAACGTTTTGCCGAAGTTCAAGACATAACAGGAGAAGTGCAAGTCAAAGCTACCCCTGATGACAGTTGGAGATTGGCTGTTAAGGGCATGAAAATGAACGAAAGCGGTGAAATCAAAACCGGCAAAGAATCGACCGCGGTAATTTTGCTCGATGAAAAGGGTTCCACTGGTAAAGTCGATATCAAACCCAACACATGGATGCGTATTGCTCAGTTAAGCTACGATGAAAAGCAGGAAAATAAAACAACATTGCTTGATTTAGCTCTTGGCCAGGTTCTCGTCCAGGCCGAAAAACTGAAAGGTGAGTCTTCTTTCCAGGTTCGTACGCCGACTTCCACAACAAGCGTACGCGGAACAGTGTTTGAAGTTACAGTCAAAGAAGTGTAAAATCCGCAACGGATGCGGATTCTCAATTTTCTTGCACGATTAAAATCTCCCCCCCAGGCACAAGGCGATTCAACGTTGCTGTCTTTTGGCGCTGTTTTTCAGGATCGCCGCCTCCAGGTTGCCGGTTACATTTTAATTACGCTTCTCCATCTTCTATTGATTTCCGCACCGTTTATCCAGCGGCTTGAACTTGTCTTTCTTGACGCTTTTTTCAGACACCGCCCGCCTTTAATGACAAGCTCGAAAATTGTTTATGTTGAGATTGCCCAAGACAGCATCGACAAAATCGGACGATGGCCCTGGCCGCGCCGCTATCATGCCGCATTGCTCAGCATTTTAAATGAGTGGCAGACGCACGCAGTTGTTTTCGATGCTTTTTTCAGCGAGCCGAGCCCGGACCAATTTGATGATTCTGCCTTTTCCGAATCTCTAGCAAAAACAAAAAATGTTTATGCCGGAACCGTTCTTGAAGACGCGCCCTTGACCAAAGACGGCGCAAACTCAAGAGAAGATAAAATTTGGGTGCATTCCATTCCTCAAATTGAGAAATATCTCCGCGGGATCGGACACGTGAATATTTCTCCCGATGTGGACGGAATCACAAGGCACGCACAGCTTGAAATCACCCAAAAAAATGAAACGCACGCATATCTTGGTGTTGAGGTGGCAAAGGACTATTTAGCGGATACTTCTTCAAAAAATATTCAAAAAAAGTATCCCGTGGATAGGCGGGGAATGATCCTGATCAATTGGGCTGACCGTTGGGAGAAAAGTTTTAAACATTTTTCTTATTGGGATGTTCTGCAAAGTTATTCGGCAGTGAAGAAAGGCGAAAAGCCTGTTGTCACGGCAGAAGATTTAAAAGGGAAAATCGTATTGATCGGCGTAACGGCTTCAGGCTTAACGGATATTAAGGGTGTGCCTTTGCAGTCTGTTTTTCCCGGCGTCGGTGTGATCGCGAATATAATGAACAGTATTCTTACGAATCAGTTTATCCGTGAGGCAAGCAGACAGGAAAACACCCTGATGCTGTTGGCGGTTGCGATTGCGATGGGATTTTGGTTTTGGAACGCTTCCAAAGTTTTGGTCTGGGCCGGTGTTTTTTTGGCGGCTGCGGGTTGGGTAGGAGCCGCTTTTTTAATTTTTTGGAAGATGCATGTATTTTACCAGGTCGTTAACCCGCTTTTGCTGATTGTAACTTTTTTTATATTTTCTATTATTATTGGATTTCTTCGCAGTCAAAACGAACAAAGCATTTTGTACCGTTTGGCGACACGCGACGGTTTGACCGGCCTTTATACCATTCGGCATATGCGCAGTTTGTTGGATTTATCCGTTGCGCACTGCAGTAAAAGCAAACGCGCACTTTCGGTGGTCATGACTGACGTTGATTTTTTTAAAAAGGTGAACGATACTCACGGTCATGACGCGGGAGATCAGATTTTGAAAGACCTTGCGCGCCTGATTGAATTAAATTTCAATGAGCTGAATGTGGCGGGGGGCGTGATTCGCGCGGGGCGCTACGGCGGTGAAGAATTTATTGTTTTAGTCGAGGGCTATACCGGGCTGGAAGTTCAAGCCCGTTTTGCCGAACCGCTGAGAAAGCGCGTTGAAGAATTTCAGTTTCACTATGAAGGCAAAAAAATTCCGATAACAATCAGTTTGGGTGTGGCGGAATTATGGAAAGAAGAAACTTCTCCCGATAAAGTCACAAAACGCGCCGACGAAGCTCTTTACCGCGCCAAAAACAGCGGACGCAACCGCGTTGAAATAGGTTAAATTCCTTTAGGGAAGGCATGAATTTTTATGCCTTTCTTCTGTTCCCTTTCCGCCAGAGTTTGTATAATATCGCTTCTCGCTATTGAACTTATTCAACAATCTTTCTAGGGGTGAATTTTATGGGAACCGAAAAAACTTTTACCGACGCGAATTTTGAAACCGATGTCCTCAAATCAGGGGCGCCTGTGCTGGTTGATTTTTGGGCTGAATGGTGCGGGCCCTGCCGCATGGTCGGACCGATTGTTGAAAAGATCGCTGTCGCGAACGCCGGTAAAGTCACTGTCGGAAAAATGAATGTTGATGAAAATCCGCTGACTCCGGGAAAGTTTGGCATCCAGGGTATTCCCACTTTGCTCTTTTTCAAGAACGGCGAAAAAGTCGGCAGCATTGTCGGTTTTAACCCTCAGGAAAAAATTCAAGCCAAAATTAACGAAGTCTTTGGAGTCTGAACGTTTTACTAATTTTGAAAGCTAGTTGAGGCTGATCAAAAATCGCAGATACAAGGCGCGCGCAAACGACCGCGGAGACGTATTCAAGCGTACGTCGCACAAGGAAGTGCCGCGCGCAACGTAGTAGATGCGAGAATTTCATCAGCCGTAAGGAGAAAAAATGCCAGTTGTAGATTACAAACAATATTGCAAAATGCTCGATACCGCAAAAGCCAAAGGCTATGCCTATCCCGCGATTAACGTCACTTCGACCGAAACCGCCAATGCCGCGCTCAAGGGTTTCGCGGACGCCAAGTCCGACGGAATTATTCAAGTTTCCACCGGCGGAGCGGAATTTGCTTCCGGCCTCTCCGTGAAGGATATGCCGCTAGGCGCGATTTCAATCGCAGAGCATGTGCATCTTCTCGCAAAAAGATACAATGTTTGGATCGCGCTGCATACCGATCATTGCCAGCCAGGCAAAGTTGACAAATTTATGTCGCCGCTTATCGATGAAACCGAACGCCGCCGCGCCAAAGGGCTCCCGAATCTTTTTAACAGCCATATGTTTGACGGTTCTGAGCTTCCGCTCAAAGAAAATATGGATATCGCGGTCAAATTACTTGAACGTTGCGCGAAGAATGAAATTATTCTCGAAGTCGAAGCCGGTGTTGTGGGCGGTGAAGAAGACGGTGTAAGCCACGAAGGCAGCCCTGCTGAAAAGCTTTATACGACTCCTGAAGACATGGTTGAAGTCTATCGCCGTCTTTCCGCTGTGAAAGGCGGACGTTATATGTTTGCCGCTACTTTCGGAAATGTGCACGGAGTTTATAAACCCGGTAATGTCAAATTGAAACCGACGATTTTGCGCGACGGTCAGGCCGCCTTAGATAAGGCTTTTGGCACTGCAGCGCATTTTGATCTCGTGTTTCATGGCGGCTCAGGGTCAGAACTTTCCGAAATTCATGAAACGCTGAACTACGGTGTAATCAAGATGAACGTAGATACGGATACGCAATATGCGTTTACACGCCCGATGGTTGAGCACTTTTTCAAGAATTACGACGGCGTTCTCAAAGTAGACGGCGATGTGGGTAATAAAAAAGTTTATGATCCGCGCAGCTACTTGAAAAAAGCCGAAGAAGGCATGGCGAAGCGCATTCAGCATGCCTGCGATGATTTAAAGTCAACCGGCAAGACGCTTGCGGCAGCTTCTCCTGTTGCGGTTGCGGTATAGTCGATTTTAGCGGCAGTTTAAATTTGCGTCTCTCGATCTGTTTATAATTTTATCCTTCGATAAAACTTAGGATGATTTGTCGCGACGCGATTAAGCCCCGGGGAGAAATCTCCGGGGCTTTCTTTTTTATCGCAAGTGAGTATTGATTTGCAAAGGCCAAGGTTTTAACTTGCTCAAACAGCTGATGCTGCGCTCAGAACTCGCAATCTAAAACCTTAGCCTTTGAATTTTGCGCGGTAGGGGAGTGGCGGCTGACAACGGAAAAACACAAATGTGTTTTCAGGTTGTATCAACGCGCACTTCAGTATGAATTGCGCGTTGACGGAGAAAATAAGGATTGAATGAATCGACGAAAGCTGGGAAAAACGGGAATTGAAATTCCTGAAATAGGAATGGGCTGTTGGGCGATCGGCGGCGTAGGTTATGGGACTGTTTCCGAAACGGATGCGCTGGAAACGCTTGAAGCGGCCTGGGATGGTGGTGTGCGTTTTTTTGATACGGCGGATACTTACGGTGAAGGACGCAGTGAAAAATTAATCGCGCAATTACTGCGGGGTAAAAACCGCAATGAGGTTGTGATCGCTTCGAAAGGCGGAGTTGATTTTTATCCGCCTGCCGCGGGGCAGGTCAAAGGCGGACATAAAAAAAACTTTGACCCTGACTACCTGCGTTTCGCGTGCGAAGAGAGTTTAAAACGTCTTGGAACGGACCACATCGACTTTTATCAGCTGCATAATCCCGCCCCCGATATCGTTCAAAAAGGGGCGGCCGTTGCTGCCTTAGTTGAAATGAAAAAGGCGGGAAAAATAAAGTACATCGGATTATCGCTGCATACCGTCGCGGAAACGCTGTGGGCGATTAAGCATGTAAAAGAAATTGATTCGCTGCAGCTGATTTTTAATATTTTTGACCAGCGTATGCGTATCGATGTTTTTGAACGCGCGAAAGAAAAGGGAATCGCGGTCGTCGTGCGCGAACCACTGGCCTCCGGAATATTAACCGGCAAGCATTCTTCCGAAACACTGTTTCCGAAAGACGATCATCGCCGTCGTTATTCGAAAGAAAAACTGGCCGTGGATTTCGAAAAGCTCGCTAAGGTACAGGCTATTGTGGGAGACGTTCCTTTAGCGCAAGCCGCGCTTGAATTTGTTTTATCTGAACCGGCTGTGAGCGTCATCATACCCGGTGCTAAAAATCAGGAGCAAATCCGCCAGAATTTAAAAGCCGCCGCAGAGCCGAAGTTGACCAAGGAGATGATCCAGGCTTTACGCCGCTTATTTGGTTCGGATCCGTTATTTCAGAAGCATCTTTTACCTTCCGGTTAATTCTTTGCGATCCTCGGCAAAATTCGGGAGTCTCATACAGGGTAAAAATAGATCTTTTCAAAACCCTTTTTTCCAATAGAATGGCAACTTACGCGGTGATTTGAGGGACATCTTGCTTCCGCGGGAACTCATAGATAATCGTAAGCTAAAAAGTCCTGCGGGTTTTTGCCCTAAGAGCAGTCGTAAAAAAACCCGAAGTTTCATCTTCGGGTTTCGGCATTTTTGGACTGCATGTCTAGATAAAGCTCGACATGCGATTTAACCAAAGTAAAGAACATGGATTTAACGCCGGAACAATTAATCAGGTACAGCCGCCACTTCATTCTTCCTAGCGTGGGAGAAGAAGGGCAGAAGAAGCTGCTTGCCTCCAAGGTTTTGATTATCGGTACCGGCGGACTCGGTTCGCCGCTTGCGCTTTATCTTTCCGCGGCGGGCGTGGGCACTTTAGGCCTGGTCGATTTTGACACGGTTGACCTTTCCAATCTTCAGCGCCAGGTTATTTTCGCGGAAAGCGATATTGATACTCCCAAGGTTGATGCCGCGGCAAAACGCCTGCGCCAAATGAATTCCGATTTAAAAATCATCAAACACAACGAACGCATCACCAGCGAAAACGCGATTCGCATCATCAAAGATTACGATATCGTGATTGACGGGACGGATAATTTTCCGACGCGCTATCTCACGAATGATGCCTGCGTGCTTTTAAAAAAGCCGAATGTTTACGGCTCCATTTTCAGATTCGACGGGCTTGTGACCGTGTTCTCAGCCAAAAATGCTGCCGGGGAAGACGGTCCTTGTTACCGATGTTTATATCCCGAACCGCCGCCGCCGGGAATGGTGCCGAGCTGCGCTGAAGGCGGAGTTCTCGGTATCTTGCCAGGAACCATCGGCGTCATTCAGGCCACGGAAGCGGTTAAACTGATTTGCGGTATCGGCAAGTCACTTGTCGGCCGCCTCATGGTTTATGACGCGCTTAACATGACTTTCCGTGAACTCAAAGTGCGCAAAGACCCCCATTGTCCGGTTTGCGGAAAAAATCCGACCATTACGAAGCTAATAGATTACGAACAATTTTGCGGCCTTAAAAATCACAATGCCGAACAATCCGCCGTCAAAGAAATTTCAGTTCATGACCTGAAAAAGAAGCTCGACGCGAAAGAAAAATTTCTTCTGCTCGATGTGCGCGAACCGTTCGAATTTCAAATCGCGAAAATCCAGGGCGGTAAACTCATGCCGCTCGGGGATATTGAAACCAAATTGAAAGAGTTTGAGTCGTTTAAAGATGAAGAGATTGTTGCTTATTGTCATCGCGGCCCGCGCAGCCGGCGCGCGCTTGAAATTCTGCATTCCAAAGGTTTTAAGAATCTGAAGAATGTTGCCGGCGGGATTGACGCTTGGGCGATTCAGATTGATACTTCAATTTCAAGATATTGAAATTGAGTTTGCTGCAAATTTAAACACTTATCCCGCTCAAACAGTTGTGTCCTTTGGCACAAAACTCGCGTTCTAAGTATTTAAATTTACGGTCATTTTCTGCGCAGGGTGGCAGGAGACGGAACTAACGTCGGCTTTAGATTTGCGCTCGTAAACTCGCGCCATTTAATTGACGCTTGGGCGCTTCAGATTGATACTTCAATTTCTCGATATTAAAACCACCAACAAGGGCTTTTCTGCGGCGTCGCAGATTTTCCAATCTTCGTCAGCGTATTAGGCACATACGCCTCCTCGATTGCTCATCTGCTCCTCTAAACCCCTTCAAGACATATAGGGGTTATACCCCCGGTGTTTTCATGGTTCCGCCTATGCCACTCTAAAAGGTGCTTCGTTAGACTCAGTCATGGAAAGAACTCATAAATAACAAGGAGGCATACATGGCGGGCAACACGGATCAAATCAAAGGCCGGTTTAAAAAAGCGGCAGGGGAATTAAGCGGAAATCAAAGACTGAAGGATGAAGGCGCGATCGACGAAGCCGCCGGCAAAGTAAAAAATTTTGCGGGTAAAGCAACCGACAAACTTAAACGCGCGCTGCGTGGTTGAGGCTCCGCGCTGAAGCGCAACCTCAAAATAAAAATTAAATGCGTTTGGGTAAAACCCAGAGCACAAACAATACAGAAGGAAATTATGACTCAAATCAAACGTTACGGTTTTAGCGCGATATTTTTCGCAACAGGTCTTTTGCTAGCGTCTTCCGCGTGGGCGGAGCATACACCGGAACACACGGCTGATGCGAGGGTGCATACTCATACGGATGCCGAAGCAGTCATCGGCGGCAAAGTCGGAAATGTCGACACCGAGGATCAAAGCTTCCAATTAAAAGCGACACCGAAGACTTCAATTAAGCCGGGTTCCGCGGAAGTAAATGTCACTTCAAGCACGGACTTCGTGGGTATAGACGGCCTCGCGGATCTTGAAGCGGGCGATAAAGTCCAAGTCGAAAGCGGTAAGACTGTGTCGGGCGAAGTCACAGCGGAGACAGTTACCAAAGTTTAATGCAGTTGTGTTTAGCGATTAGCTAAACGCAGCGCAAAATAAAGAAGAAAGCGAATAAAAAAAAGGCCGGGTATTGTGCCCGGTCTTTTTTATTTTAACGCCCTCAATAAAGCTCGGGCGTTGTGTTAATTACCAACGCTGTTTTTTAGTTCTCTCGGAGTCATTGTCCGGAATCGGAACGGCGGGGTCATTATCGCCGCTGTTTCCGGTTTCTTTCGGGGTCATTTTTTTTGCCGGCACGTTTTTGCCGCCGGTATTTTGCTTCGGATCACAGCTTTGCCTGACATCACTTTCTTTGCTATTCATGTATCCTCCGCACGAAAAAACTGTTTAGATTCCGGATTTGCCCGAAGCTTGAGTCTCAGTCTCAACTTTACGGTTCTGAAAATCACGATTTCTATTTTGGTTTCCGCCGGCGCTGTTTTTTGCCGTCGCTGCCTGAGCCTTTTGATTTCCTTCCCGTATATGCTTTGCGTTACGGTCAGCTTGATTGCCGCCGTCGCGTTCCGTCGCGCGATGATCGGAGTTATTCTGTGAGCCTTTGTTGGTTTCGCCGCTGCGCTCATTGGCGTTGCGTCCTGTTTTTGCGCCGTGATTTTGGCCGGGCTTGAAATTATTTTGATTAGTCATGATGCCTCCTCTGTTTTGTTTAAATTTGATTCCTGTTAATAGTTTGGCCCTGAAGCGAGGCTGATTCCACAGGGAAACCCTGAAAATAGGAAGAGTTTCACCCTAAACATATTCCTTTTTTAATTCCTGCGAAGTGAATATAATTTCGATTGCGGTTTTCGCAAGGAAAATTAATACTTCATATTCATGGCACAAGATTACATATTGCAGGCTGATACGCTGGTCCCGGCGGCGGATGTTTTTGTCGTTTTGCGGCAAGTACAAACCGGCAGCCGTGACGTTATTTCAGAAAAACTAATCGAGCTTTTTAGCTTTGATCCGGATGAATGCGCCGAAATTTTAAACCATCTTCCCGTCATCATTTCCAAATGCCCCGACCACGCTACCGCTAAACATTTAAGACAACAGCTTGCTTCTCAAGGGTCTGTAATCGATATATCTGAATCGTTAACGGAAGAATGTCATCGCATTGTATGGTCCGAAACTTTTTCCGGAAAAATCAAGATGCAGCCGGTTTCGCAGGATCCAGGCGCGCCTCCGGAAGCGCGGGATAGCGGCAGCCGCGACCAGTATTTTCTCATGCAATACCGACGCTCTGAAAGCATGCGCCAAAAGCTCCTCACTTATTTTCAGCAAACCGCGCGTGAATTTGAGGCGATGCAGAAAGATTATGATGCCGCGCAGGACCGGCTCGAAACAGAACGTGAAAAGCACGCGGCCGAGAAAGCCCGCGAAAGTGAAAAGCAAGCCGAGCTGGACAAACAAATCCATTTACTGGAAAAGATAATTACAGAAAGCGAAGCTCAAAGTACCGGGAAGATCCGGCATCTCGAAAGCGCTTTGCGTGAACAAGAGCGGCGGTTAAACGAAACGCGCACCGCTTTGAACGCGCAAAACAAAACTCGCGAACAAGAAAAAAATAAATCCGCAAAACTTGATGACGCCAAACTCAAGCTTGAAGCCGAATTGCAAAAAAAGAATTTCGAGTTGGACGACGTTCGTGACACGGCCGCAAAACTGGGACAGCGCTTGGAAGCGTTGGAGCGGGAATGTATTTTGCAAAAATCAGCCCTGGATGAAAAATCCGCGGAGTTGGAGAAAGAGCGCCAGCAGGTGATCGCGATGCAAACCGACAGTGACAGCCGGTTCCAACAGCGTAATCATAAAATCGCAGTTCAAGAAAAAACTATTGCCGAGCAGTCCAAAGTGGTTGCGACCGCCCTTCAAGAAAAAAAAGAACTGCAAACCACGCTGAAGCAGCAGGGCCTGGAAAGCGAGCGGCGCCTATTCGAATCGGAAAAAGAACTTAAAATGAGCGCGCAGGCTGCGGCCGCAGCAAACGCAAAAAATGCGCTGCTTGAAAACAGCGTTGATATGCTAGAAAAAAGAATTTTACAAGCTGAAACGCTGCTGGGTGTGGCTCAAAAAAAAGCCGAAGAACTCGAAAAAAATACGCATGCGTTTGAAGAAGTAAAAAAACAAGCGCTCCGGGAGCAGGGAGCCGCCGCCCAAAAAATTTCAAATCTAGAAACCGCGCTGGCAAACATCGAACCGGAAAGCAAGGCCGAAAATCAGGCTTTAACTGAAAAAAATAAAGCACTGGCCGCGTCCTTGATTGAAAAGGAGGCCGGCCTGCTTGCTAAGGAAGCGCTTCTCATTCAGGAGCAGGGAAAAAGCGCCGGGCTTGATCAAGAAACCCGTCGGCTCAGGGGGGTGATTGAGCGAAACGACATACGCGCGGCAGAATTACAGCAAGAAATCACTAATCAGGACAAACGGCTCGAACAAGCCGCGGCGGTACTGGAAACCGAACGTAAAAAAGAGGCCCGCACCTACGCGGAAACCCAAGCCGGGTTGAATCAGCGCGACAAGAAAATTTCCGAACAAGAACAAATCATTCAAGCGCAGGTTCTGGCCATTCAAAATGAAATCTCAATCAAAGCCGTTTTACAGCGGCAAGTGGATGAAGCGTTTGAAGCCGATGCACAAACGCGCGCGCTGCATCAAAAAACAATCAATGGGCTAAAGCAGGACATTCTTGCGCTTCAAGAGAGCTTGGCCGGTGAAAAGCAAAACCTGGCGCATCTGCAAAAAACAAAAGAGGAAGAATCCGCCGCGCTGCATAAAGACTTCGCGGCTAGGACCGGTGTATTTGAGCAAATACTAACCGAACTTGAAGCCGTTATTTCCACGCAAAAAGAACAGGCGCTGCTTTTCGAAAAGCAGTCAGAAAAAGCACTTTCCGACGGAGCTCGGGAACTTGAAAAAGAAAAGACTTGCGCCGCAGAAGAGATGGCAAAAAAGACAACTGCGATCGAAAAGCTTACGAATGATTTAGAGACAAACCGGGCCGACTTGGAAGCGGAGAAGAAGAAAAGCGCCAAACTAGACAGCCTGCAGAAAAATACCGAAAGCGAATTAACCGCCTCCAAAGCACAGATCACATTGCTTGAGAATAAATTGACGGAGCACAAAAATAAAATCTTAGAGCATACCGAGAATTTCAACCACATCAACGGGATTACCGAAGTATTAGAAAAACAGCTCTCCGATACGCAGAATAAGGCGGTTCACGAAGCCAACCTGCGGCAGCAGTTTGAGCAGGAAAATGAATCGAAAAGCAGAATGATTACCGGACTTCAGGATCAAATGCGGGAGCGCGGCGAGCTCATGGCGGAAGACAAGCGGCAAATAGCTGAAAGCACACTTGCCCTGAAAAAACTTGATACGCAGCTGCGCGGCACAGAAACAAACCTGCAGGCTGAGAACAGCCGCGGGCAAGAGCTGGAAAAAAATTTGCAGCTCAAAACCAAGCTTGCGGAAAGTTTAAAAGATGAGCTGAGTTCCGCCATGCGCAGGCATGATGAATTGCGAGCCGAGACTGAACGAGAAGGCTGGCAAAAAGACCGGCAAATTGATGAGCTCAGGAAAAGTCTGGAAAATTATGCCGCAGAGAATGACAGTTTCCGGCAGCAGCTGAAAGCCGAGTCAGAAGGGCTTGCTAATGAAAGGGCCGGCTTAACGGCGCTTAGAAAAGCGAACGGGAGCTTGCAGCAAGAATTCAAAAACAGCATGGCCGAGCTGGAATCCTCGCGCGGCAAACAGCTTGAACTCACTGAGAGTATTCAGGCCCACAAAGAATTTTTTATTAGCCTTGAAGCACTGCTGGAAAAAAAAGAGCAAGAACTGAAAATCCTGCAAGAAGCCGTTTTGCGCGCCGATGAAGTCGGGTCCAGAATGGTAAACGAATTGCAGGAAAGAAGCGCCGCTTTAGTGGAAGCAGAAGCCGTAGCCGCTTCAACGTATAATGCTTGGGAAGAGCGCCTCAATGATTTGGAGCAAAAATTGACTGTTCATCAAAAGACATTTATCCGGCAAACTAATGAAATCGAAAGAGTCACAGCACAGCTTGAAAAAGAGCGCCATGAAGCCCTGTGCGAGCACGAGGAATTGCGGAAAGAAGTGTTCGAAAAAAACAAGCATATTGTTTTTCTTGAAAATGAATTAAAAAACAAAACCCATAAAATCACCGCATTGTCAGACTGCGCCCGTTTGTAGTTTCATTCGCTGCGCCGGTTCAAACTTACGATGAATTACTTGCTTAGATCCGCGCCGCGCATGCCGCCCTCATTAAATTGAAGGCGGTCGAAGAGGGTGTTCCTTATCAAACCTTGGTTGCCGGGATTCTTCATAAATATGTTTCGGGAACCTTTTCGGACGGCTTAGTCGCGCAGCTTTTTTTAAAGAGGAGAGCGTCATCCCACATATAAACGTTGTTAAAGAAAACATAGCCGTTTTTGCTGATTTTTAATTTCGATTCAAGCTCCGCTAAATCCTGGGGCGTATATTTGTAGCGAAACGGATTGGAGGAAGGCCCTTTGCCATGCAGCCGGTAAAAAACAAAATCCTGTTTTGCGGGCTCTTGAACATACGGATCGATCGCGTGTATGATTTTGAATTGATCGACAAAAGGCTGAATATCCTCTTTAGTCCATTCCCCGCGTACTTCGACCGCAAGGCGGAAAGATTGCGGCCCTGTCATTTTCAGAAATTTTTCAAGCGCGGTTTTATTCTCGGCCGAAGGTTTGAAGCTTTTCGGGCACTGAAATAAAACAATTTTCGCGCCGAGCTCGTCCGCGAACTCACGTGTTACTTTCCAGGCTTGTTTCACTTGCGGAGTGTTTTTAAACGAGCCATACTTTTTTTTGTTCGATTCGGACACAGGTGTTTTTAGTTTGCGGTAAGTCGGGCTTGTGGATTCATGCGTGATCAACTGCCAGGCCTTCACCACATAATGCACATGCGCCGGCGTTGTTTCGCGCCATGCCGCCGCGGTTTTTAAAAGCGGCGGCTGGTAAAAAGTCTGCTGCACCTCCGTAGTGTCGAAGGCCGCAAAATAAACCACCCTCGCCTTGGGAATTCCTGAACATCCGATTCGAATCATATAACCCGGCCTTTTTAAAAGATTCTTATTGGGGCAGTTTAAACCCGTGCAATGTCTTTATATATGGGGGGAGCCCTGAAAATTGTATGTAGCATATTGACATCATAAATTAAAGCCTTTAAGGACTTGAACACCTTACAATATAAAAATAAATACCTTACAATCAACCTTCCATTAGGCTATAATTTAAATATGAAAGTCAAAGAGTTCATCCTCACGAAGATCCGGCAGCGGGGGCAGATCAAGTCTTTCGATGTAATCAAAGAGTTTGGGATTACTCGCCAAACCGCGGCGCAGCATTTCCGAGAATTGATTGCGGCAAAGCAAATTACCCGTTTGGGGACGACTCTGGGCGCAAGATATATTGCCTATCAAGATCAAGGGAAAGCCTCACGGCAAGATGCCGTTCATTTAGTCAAAAAACTTGCGGGCCTTAACGAAGACCGGGTTTTTGATCAAATTGATTTTCAACTGCAGCTTAAAAAAAGATTGTCGCATCAGGCGCATAAGATTTGCACTTATGCTTTTTCTGAAATGTTGAACAACGCGATTGATCATTCCAAATCCAAAACAGTTCATATCGAATTCGGGCTTGCAAACGGTAACGCCGAGTTTTGGATCAAAGACGCGGGGATCGGGGCTTTTGAATCGGTCCGGAAATCATTTAAACTGCAAAATCATTTTGAGGCCGCGGAACATTTAATGAAAGGTAAGCAGACAACAATGCCAAGCCGGCACAGCGGCCAGGGGATTTTCTTCACTTCCCGGGCAGGCGACCTCTTTGCTATTGAAAGCGCGGGGCTCAAACTTCTGTCGGATAACCGGTCTCACGATGTTGCGCTTGAGCAGCTTGCCAAGCCGGTTAAAGGCACATGGGTTTATTTCTTAATAAAGCAGAAAACACGCCGTGATCTTGGGCAGCTTTTCCTAGATTATGCCAATGATGATTTTGAGTTTGATAAAACCGAAGTCCGCGTCCGGCTATCGCCCAAGCAGGGTGAGCATGTTTCACGCTCGGAGGCCAAGCGCATTTTGTTTGGCTTGGATAAGTTTAAACGCATCATTTTCGATTTTGGCGGTGTTGCCGGAATCGGGCAGGCTTTTGCAGATGAAGTGTTTCGTGTGTTTCAACGACAGCATCCTGGAATCCAGGTAACCGCTGAAAAAATGAATGCCGCTGTTCAGTTTATGGTCGAGCGCTCCCGCCGAGAAACCTTACAATAGAGAAATAACAACCTTACAACTAACCTGTCATTTCTAGTTCTCAGTGTCAGCAGGTGAGTCCGTCAGTCATCAGTAGAAAGTCTCCTGTCCCTGCCTGCCGGGCAGGCAGGTTTAGTCCGACGCTCAGTAGGGCCCTCCTCCCTCGCGTGATTTGATCAGGGATCTGTTCTTGGTCGTTAGGCGGTGTTCGTCTATAATTTTGGCCATGCGCCTTGTCTATAGTCTTGCGAGCACAACCTCATTTTTATTCTTTTTCCTCGTCTCTTTCGTGGCGCCTTCCTTTTCGGGAACTCCCGTTCAAACTTACGATGAATTGCTGGCCGCGATCCGCGCCGCGCATGGCCCCACCGAGAACCGCATCAAAAGCGCCGTCGAACCGGCTAAATTTCGCGAAGCCTGGGAAACCGGCCAATTCATACAGGAGCATCTCCTGCTCAATAAAACTCAGGCGGAAGGGTATAGCGAACAGACGCTCCAAAGCTTAGCTAAGGATTTAGGAACGACGGACTCAGAACTCTCTTACAAGCTTCAATTCGCGCGCGCTTTTCCCGCGTTTCCGGCCGCTTATAACTTAGGCTGGCCGCATTACCGCGAAGCGGTTTTCATTAGCGATGCCGCCGGAAGAGACGCGATTTTAAAACAGGCCGAAGCGGGTAACTGGTCAGCCAAGAAGCTGCATAAGGAAATCAAAAAGCATAAATTAAAAAATGTGCTTGAGAAGCATTTTGTGTTTGATGAAATTAAACCGGGCAAACTGGGGCTTTATAAAATTGTCCTGATCAACGGAGAGCTCAAAGCGGAGCTGGGCTTCGATGTTTACCGCGACGCGCCGCCCAAAGGTTTAACGGAGCTCGCGGAAAATCAAATTATTTCCTCGATGGGAAAATATTTCGACGTGCACCCCGAAGCGAAGCCCGAAGATCTCTATACTTATAACGCGGTGCTTTTGAATGTGTTTGACGGCAATTCTTTCGATGCCTTGGTTGATTTGGGTTTTAATACGACGGTGGTCAAGCGTTTGCGACTGCGCCGTGTCATCGCGCCCGAATTGGCCGAAACTTATGGCGATCAGGCTAAAGCCGAATTGGATCAGATATTCAGAAAAGGCGGCGGAAAATTGACTTTCAGGATTGCGCGAGGGAATGAGATGGATAGGTATGGAAGGTATTTGGTGGATGTTTTTGTAAACGACAAAAATATCGATCAAGAATTGATCGATACGACGTTGTTCGCAGTAAAAAGTTAGCTTGCTCAAAAAATTCTATCGACGGAAATGGGTGCCGGGCGAGTATAATTCTCATGTTTCGCAATCATTCAAGGAGGTTCGATGAAATCAGTTAAATTGATGTTGGTTATGGCTATGGCGGTTATGTTCGTAGCGGCTGCGCCGGTTTGGGCGGAGCATGACGGTCAATGTTCGCGCGGCGGAAAAGAATGTTCGAAAGGGCATGATTGCGGCAAAGAAGGCGGCTGTCCAATTGTGAGTAAGATTTTGAAAAAAGCCGAGTTTTACATTGATAACGCGAAAGAAATCGGCTTGAGCGACACGCAAGTCGAACAAATCAAAACGATTAAGCATGCTGTGAAGAAAGATGAAATCTTGGGCGGCGCGCAAATGCAGATTGCCATGCTTGATATGGAAAGCATGATGAAAACGGATCCGGTTGACGTTGAAGGCATGAACGAATTAGTTAATACCTCATCAGCTCAATTCGCGGCCGGGGCCAAAAAATCAATTCAGGCTTATGCTGATTTGAAAGCGGTTTTGACCGAAGATCAAAAAGCTGCCGCAAAGAAAGTCTGGGCACAGAAAAAAAACTAAGACTTTCGTTTCCGAAGAATAAAAAGACCCGGTCATTTGACCGGGTCTTTTGCTTTTAGAAAACCGGATGTCCAAGCCTAAAGAGCTCTCTTTTAGTGTCAGTTTAGCGGATAGAAGCTGTGTATTGAGGAAAACGGAAATAAGCCGATGAAAGGATTGTGAAAGAACAAATCCTTCGATTCAACGAAAAATCT
>JAYSWD010000180.1:0-30758 GCA_043718225.1 Candidatus Omnitrophota bacterium | reverse complement strand
ATTTTCAAAAATGTCATTCGCCCTAAAATTGAAACCGACGAAACCGACGCCCTACAGAAATATACGGCTTTATGGATGAAAGACATTGAAGAAGTGATCCGCGAATATCCTGATCAGTGGGGCTGGCTGCATAATCGCTGGAAAACTCAGCCTATAACAAATGAGACTGTGTCGTTTATGCCTGGCATTGGCATCGTTTGATTTGTTATAAAATTAAGAGAAAAAATGCTCGTTCAAGGTAAATCACAGCGCACAATTTGGCCGCATCCCGAAATGGGAAACTGCGTCTGCATCATTGATCAGCGCTTTCTGCCGCATGAATTCAAAACCGTCGAACTCTTCACGGTTGAAGATGTTTTTCATGCTATCGCTGACATGCAGGTGCGCGGCGCACCGTTGATCGGCGTCACGGCGGCCTTCGGTATGTTTCTCGCCACTGCGACGGCACCGCAAACCGGTTTTGAAACTTTCATCGAAAAGGCCGCCGCGCGATTGATTAACGCGCGTCCAACCGCGGTCAATTTAGCCTGGGCTGTGAACAAACAGCTACAAGTTTTAATGCAGGTCAAGACGCTGCCCGAAAAGCAGCGGCTCGCTTATCAAAATGCCGTTGAAATGGCGGAAGAAGACGTCGAAATCTGCCGCCGCATTGGTGAACACGGTTTGACGCTCATCCGCGCCATTTACGAAACAAAGAAAAAAACCGTCAATATCCTTACGCATTGCAACGCCGGCTGGCTCGCATGCGTGGATTGGGGTACGGCAACTTCGCCGATTTATCAGGCTTTGGAAGCCGGCATTCCCCTGCATGTCTGGGTGGATGAAACGCGTCCCCGTAATCAAGGCGCTTCGCTAACTGCCTGGGAACTGGGCCAGCAGGGCGTTCCTCATACCCTCATCGCCGATAATACGGGGGGACATCTCATGCAGCACAGTGAAGTCGATATGGTCATCGTCGGGACCGACCGCACCACCCGCACCGGCGATGTCGCGAATAAAATCGGAACTTATTTAAAAGCTTTGGCGGCACGTGATAACGGCATTCCCTTCTATGTCGCCGCGCCCTCTTCAAGCATTGACTGGAAATTGCGCGACGGCCTCAAAGAAATTGAAATAGAAGAACGAAATTCAGACGAAGTCAGAAAAATGACGGGCGTAACGGAAAGCGGCCGAATCACCGAAGTTCTGATCTGTCCGCCTTCCACATCGGCCGTGAATTACGGTTTTGATGTCACCCCCGCTCGCCTCGTTACGGGCATTATCACCGAACGCGGCACGGCACAAGCCGCTGAATCCGCGTTGATTCAACTTTTCCCCGAGCAGGCCTGATGCGCGACGAAGGCGTTATTAAATTTAACTGCAATTGGAAAAAAACGGGGCCGGTCTTGGTCGGTTTAGATGAAATTATGTCTGTCCGTCAAAAATTATTTCGCCTGGGACTGATCGGCGTTTATCCGGACGGTATCGGCTACGGTAACTTGAGTATTCTTGAAGCAGATAAAACTTCTTTCATCATCTCAGGTTCGCAAACGGGCCATCTCGAAATCGTCACGACTGAACATTTTGCACGGGTTACAAATGCTGCGGTGGAGAACAACCGCGTTGACTGCGAAGGCCCGGTACAGGCTTCCTCTGAATCGCTTACCCACGCGATGATATACGGCATTTTCAAAGACTGCCATGCCGTGATTCATGTGCACTCCAACAAGCTTTGGAAAAAGCTTTTGAACGGCGTTCCAACCACGTCCGCCGACATTCCTTACGGTACACCACAAATGGCGAATGAAATTAAACGGCTGAAAGAGGCTCTCGACCGGGAAAAAATTCTTGTCATGGCCGGCCATGAAGACGGCGTGATTACTTTCGGTGCGAATCTGGATCAAGCTTTTCAGACATTAAACGCACATTTTACTTAAGCACCAGCCCGCTCTACCGGCGGATGGAAACAGGTTTAATTCTGTTGATTTATGGCCGATAATGATTAGGATAATCTTTGGATTTTAATCGGCTTGGGGGACAGTCCCGTCCAACATATTTTTGAGACGAGACACAGCCCTAAGGTTTTTTTTAAATTTCCTTCGGCAATTTAAATTTTTAGGAAGTACTAGCCATGAAAAAAATGATCCCGCTTTTTTTAATGCTTACGTTATTTATTTTTTCAAAAACCGGCTTCGCCGCTTTTGACAGCTACAAAGCCAGCTCTTGGACGAATAAAGAAACGACTGCCGATCAAATCGTCGGCAAGCTCGGTTTCGGGCTGCTGAACATCAGCGCGGGCTGGACTGCGATTCCGTATGAAATGGATCAGCACAAATCTACCAACATTTTTACGGGCCTTGTCAAAGGCATATACCGGACTGTTGTCTATACAGTCGGCGGCGTGCTTCATGCCGTTACTTTCCCCGCTCCTTTTGATATTCCCCTGCCAGACGGCGGCGTGCATTTCGAATAATATGAAAAATAAATTCCTGATTCTTCTTATCGCGTTTACTCTGATCGCTCTCCCCGGCTGGGCTTCGCCGTGGGCGGAAGGCGAAACTTACGGTGAAAAAACATGCGGAAAATTTGTTTTCGGGGCAAAAAATCTTCTTTTAGGCTGGACCGCTCTATTTACCGAACCGGTTAAGTACGGTTATTACCTCGAGAAAAAAGAAAGCTGGGAGGGCTTTTGTCACGGCATCTCTAAAACCGTGCTTTATACGGCCACCGGCGCCATTCACTTAGTTACGTTCCCCATTCCGGTTGATTTTCCCGATATGGGCGAAGGGGTTTTAGAAACTTCCATGAAAGATCAGGCCGCGCGCGAACAAGGTAAGAAAAAGACATCTCCGGTCGAACTCAGCTCCGACGCGATGAATTCCAGCCTCGCCGCAACTACTCAGACCGCAAAACCATAAATCTCACAGGCCGTCTGAAGCGGTTTTATCGAAAAGATAATGGGAAACAAACCACTCATTCCCCTGGTTAAAACGGAATAACTCCGAACAAGCCAAGAAAAATACACGCCAATAGCGGAACCATTGAAGCGCCTGGTCTTCTCCGTATGTTTGGGCGAAAATTTCTAATATCGATTCCCTGCGGGCATCGGCTCGTCTCAACCAAGCCTCACAAGTGCGGTGATAATGCAGTCCTGAAAATTTCCAGGCCTTTGTCACGCGCAAATCTTTATCAAAATGCCTAAAAAGATTTTCAGAAGGCATGATCCCACCGCTAAAAAAATGGGTCGCCATCCAGGATGAAGGGTCGGGGTCAAACGGATAAGAGTATTCACGGTGGCAGAAAATATGCACAAACATTTTTCCGCCGGGTTTAAGCCAGCTGGAGATTTTATTAAAAAGCAGTTCGTAATTTCGCAAATGCTCAAACATTTCAACCGAAACCACCCTGTCAAACTGACTTCCCGGATCAAAATTTTCGATATTCGCCGTGATAACGCATAGATTCGATAACCCTTCATTTGCGGCGGCTTGATCAATCCATGTTTTCTGCGTCTGTGAGTTAGAAACCGCGGTAATCTGAGAACGCGGAAATTTACGCGCCATTTCCAAACTGAGCGATCCCCAACCGCAACCCAACTCAAGGATTTGCTGGCCGTCAATAATTTCAGCGCGCTGCATGGTGAGGCGTAACATGGCTTCTTCGGAGGCGTCCAAATCCGCGTCCTGCACAGCCCAATTTCCGGAACTATATTTCATGTGCCGCCCAAGCACTTGGCAAAAAAAATCAGCCGGAACTTCATAATGCTGTTCATTGGCGGTATCAGCCAGGATTGCGATGGGGCTTTGCTTAAGCTGCTCGATCCACTTTTTCTGAAAACCTCTTTCGGCGGAATGCTCCAATTGATTAAGTCTATTTTTTAACTGCCAGCGGATTCCGGCGCGCAAAACGGGGTCAGGTAAATAACCTTTCGCAATTGCCTGGTCAAGCCAGCTCATTTTTCAGAAGAAGCGGATTTTTTAGGAAATCCCGGAAAGAAAACAGGGGTCACGCGCTGATATTCGGCATATTCAAGAGTACGGCTTTTTAATGACTGCTTCTCGGCGTGAGGAACACCGCTCACGTGATTAAGAAAATAATACATGAACATAGGACAAATTAATGCCAGATTGCCGTAGGTATGCGGCATCGCTAGCCATGCATACGCAACCCAATTAAGCCATTCAAAAAAATAATTCGGGTGGCGGGAATATCTCCAAAGCCCGGCTCGGCACACGCGCCCTTTATTCTGAGGATCTTTTTTGAACGCCAGCAATTGCGCGTCGGAAATCGCTTCGCCGTTAAACGCAGCAAGCCAGATTAAAACACCGATGATTTCCCAAATTCCAAAAACCGTGCGCCGACTCAGAAATAAAATTAAAAATGGAAGCGAAAAAACCCAGGCCGCCAGCGCCTGCTGGATATAAAAAACGAGCATTTTTTGTTTTTCACGGCTTCCCCACTGACTCCTAAGGGCTTGATAGCGCAGATCTTCGCCATGTCCACGGCCGCGGAAATAAATATGAAGCGCAAGGCGGATTGCCCAAAAAAATACCAGAAAAAGGCAGAAAACATGGAATGCCGTATGCGGTCGTGAAAAATAAAAATAAAACAACGCGGCGGAAAGAATCCACAAACTCCAAAAAATATCCGCGATAGATGTTTTTTGGATACGGTAAGCTGCCTGCCATACCAGGAAAGCCAAAGCTTGAATCAATATGAGCGCAGAAAAAGCGAGAACGAAAATGTTCATAAGTCCAATCTTAATAATAAAAGTGCAATCGTGGAATCACGAATAAACCAAGATCCCCCGCTTCCGCGAGGATGAATTCGCGCACGCAGCTTACGATCGCTTTGCTCCGTACTTGTTGGTCATTGCGAGCCCCAACGAAGCAATCCAGATCCCCGCTTTCGCAGGGATAAATTCGCACTTATCACTTACGTTCGCTTCGCTCCGTAAGTGATGTGCTCATTTACTTTTTTTCGAAAGTAATCTGATCGATCAGAATTGTTCCCTGCTTGGGAGCTGAATTGCGATCATCAAATACAACCACAAATTCTCCGAGCGCCGACCAATCTTTAATTTTTTTAAAGCGGTTAAAAGGCACTTCGATTTTTTGCCATCTCTCAGTAATACCGCCCACAACATACGGTGAAGAATTCATGGCCGCGTCTTTTACTTCAAGCTTCAGACGTTTCGTATAGTTATTCAAGCCCTCTCCGCGCACGTAGAAGCTGACCATATTATACTCGGAGGCATTTTGGCCGTTGAGCTTCATCCAAATGCCGTTATAAGCCGGGTTGGGAGAGTCCACGTCATAGTCAAGCTTAAGTGAATAACCCGCGGGATCTTTCATTGCATCGTCGGGTTCAAAAGAAATCGTGCAGCTTTGCGTTAAATCGTCTGGATCTTTATTCCATGCGCCAAAATCACCGCCCAAATTATTGGGTTTATCGCCAGTATCAAAATCCGCAAGTACAAGTTCACCTGTTCCGCCTGTTGTTGTATTTTTCACTGCAATAGGAGCGGACACGACATTCGAAACTGTAGAAACAGTATGGCCAGCCGGAGCTGATTCAACAGCGAAAGTTTCGGCCGGTGCGGACTGCACAGGCTCGGACGTTTGCACCGTTTCGGCTTTTTCTTTTGATGAAGACTTGAACCAGCTCCATTTTGCAGAGGCGGTCGTAGCGAGTAAAAGAAGGTAAATAAGGCTGATAACAGCTAGCTTCCGCATAAATAAAGCTCCTTTCTGAGATTAAAAACCGCATTAATATACCGTTTTGAGACCTATGTAACAAGCCCGGAAGAGGGCCATTTGAAAGGGTTACTGACACGCCCGAATATGATATACTTTCGCCTCTTCATCGGGACGTAGCGCAGACTGGCTAGCGCACACGCTTGGGGTGCGTGAGGTCGCAGGTTCAAATCCTGTCGTCCCGAAATTGCTTCACTTAGGCCCAAAGCCATTCCTCTTAAAATTCAAACAGCTGCGTCTTCGCGCAGAACTCATTTTAAGAGGAATGGCTTTGGGCCGTTGTTCCGCTGGGCTGTTCCATTTGTAGTAATTACACATATTGCTAGGCCACCTGCAATTTCGGCGACGACAGGATTTGAAGGGAGCTTCGCAATTCGTGGAGCTGAACGAAGCAAAAATATGACGCAGGTCATATTTTTGGGAAGTGAAGACCAGGCGAAGCGGGTGGCGAACCGCAGTGAGTGGCGCGGCTAGCGCACATGAACGCAGGTCGCCAAATCCTTTATCATTTCTTTGCCCTGCGGAACTCGTTTTTCAATAGGAAAAATTTGACAACGCTTCGTTTGGGCATTGCTCCGAGCTTTCGGCTCATCGCATGTTGGAATTTTGCTAATCGCAAAATGGGACGACAGCGGTGTTATTTTCCACCTTGCTCCGCAAGGACTAATCCGCCTTTAGCGAGAAGTGATGCGCGCAATTCATAAGGCGAGTGGCATAAGAAACTGACTTGATGTCAGTTTCTTGTGGCGAAGTCCAGGCGCGCCGAGTGCCCCACCTGAGTGAATGCCGCGACCAGCGCCTGCCTGCCGGCAGGCAGGAACATGTACAAAAGGCGTCATTAATCCTGTAAACCATTAATTCTATTCGCAAATATGAATTCCTATATAATGCCTTTCGATGTTGTTTAACTCTTTTCAATTCGCTGTTTTTTTTCTGATTTTTTATGCGCTTTATTTGCGCCTCGGTCATCGGGCGCAAAACCGCCTCCTTTTAATCGCCGGCTGCATTTTTTACGGCGCATGGAGTTGGAAATTCCTGCTACTGCTCTTTCTAACCATGACCATCGATTATTTTATGGCCCTAAAAATATCGGAAGCAGCGGATCAAAAGCGTAAAAAGCTGTTTTTAGCGCTCAGCATTACTGCCAACCTTGCTACATTAGGGTTTTTTAAATACTACAATTTTTTTGCCGATAGCTTTCAAACTCTTTTAAGCCGGCTTGAAATCCATGCAGCTTTGCCCGTTTTGCATATCCTCCTTCCCATCGGCATTTCTTTTTATACTTTTCAGGCCATGAGCTACACCATTGATACTTACCGGGGTAAGGTTGCCGCGGTTAAAAATTATTTTGATTTTGCCGTGTTTGTGACTTTTTTTCCGCAGCTTGTCGCCGGTCCGATTGAACGCGCGGCGCATTTAATGCCGCAGATTCTTAGTCCGCGCCGCCTCTCATTTGAAAAATTCTACGAAGGCTTTTATCTTTTTTTCTGGGGGCTTTTCAAAAAAATTGTTATCGCCGACAATTTGGCGAAAATTGCCGATGCGGTTTTTAATTCTTCCGCGCCCTATGCGGGGGCCCATGTGCTTATCGGGACCTATGCTTTTGCCTTTCAGATTCTTTGCGACTTCAGCGGTTATACCGATATGGCACGCGGTTTAGGAAAGATGATGGGCTTTGATATTTTGCACAATTTCAATTTACCTTACTTTTCAAAAAACCCAAGCGACTTTTGGCGGCGTTGGCATATCAGCCTTTCAACCTGGCTGCGCGATTATCTTTATATTCCTCTCGGCGGCAATACAGGCGGCACTTTCCGGACCTGCCGCAACCTTTTAATCGTCATGCTGCTCGGCGGGCTTTGGCACGGGGCAGCGTGGCATTTCGTGCTTTGGGGAGCTTATCACGGCCTGTTATTGATCCTTTACCGTGTTTTAGAGCCTGTAATCAAGAAAATCCCTTCTCCCGGATCCACAACCCTGCAAACGGCCTTCAAGTGGACCAACATTTTCTTCTTTTTTAATCTAGTTTGCCTTGGCTGGCTTTTCTTCCGTGCGGGTTCAATCGGGCAAATCGGCGCCATGCTTCAAAGCCTATTTTTCAATTTCCAGCCGGATTCTATTTTTATAATCGACGGCATTCCCCAAGCCTTATTTTTGACCGGGCTACTGCTTGGCATGCATGCGCTACAGGCCCGTAAAAATAATTTACTCGCTGTTTTTGAATTAGCCGTGTTTCCGCGCTGGGGACTTTATATTTTGGCTTTTTATTTGATGATGGGGCTGGCAACGGGCGCTGCGAAACAATTTATTTATTTTCAATTTTAGGAAAAAATGCGTAGCGATTTAAAAGTTTTTTTGTGGAAAGCCGGAATCCTGTTCTGCCTCACGCTTCTGCCCACGCTTATCGGAAAGCTTCTTATTCCGCTAGACTGGTATTCTTTTCGCTGCTGGGAAACTTTAATCAACCCCGACACTTGCGCCCTACCGGGCGAAAAAAAGTCTTTTTTCTACCCGAATTCATTTTGCAGCCGCGTGGAAGAAGGCGATTTAGGTGCTCACAGCCGCTACGCGGTTAAAAAGCAAGTGGAATGGCACACTGATTCATTCGGTTTTCGCAATAAAAATGATACATCCGGTAAGCGATATCCGATTGTTGTCGTCGGAGACTCGGACATTGTAGGCACATCGCTAACTGATGAAGAAACAATTACCTCCATGCTGCAAAAATTAACCGGGGCGAATAGTTATGCTTGGGCCCCGCGCAATATGAACGACTTTTTGAATAGCGAGCGCTTCAAACAAACTCCTCCCAGCTTGGTGGTTGCCGCAGAAAATGAGCGTAACATACCGCTTTGGCCGGCAATGCTCATGCTCTACAAAAATCAAACGCTTATTCAAACTCTTATCAAAAACACGCGGGTTTCAAAAAAAATGTCCGCAGGCTGTTCTTTGTATGAAAAGTTTCCGGAACGCTGGCAGCATTATTGGAGTGACGTTCTTAAAAAACCTTTCTTGATTCCTCATCTTGCTAATATTTTTTGGTCTTATTTATTTAGCGCAGGATCAAAAAACAGTTTTTTAAGCGCCGACGGCAAAACACTTTTTTTTAAATATGCTTTCGATATCATCCTGGAAATTAAACAAAAATCACCGGACCACCTCAAAAAAATCGCCGAAACGATAATTATCTATAAGCAAATTTTGGCACAGCGGAATATGTCTTTAATTTATATGCCTATTCCCGCGAAAGAAAGTATTCTCTGGGATAAAATCTCCGCCAAACTCCAGGACAATCCGCGTCCGCCGACTCACCTCTCCCAATTAACGCACTTACTCGAATCTCAGGGAATTCCGACCGTTGATTTAACGCCCATTTTTCGCCACGAAATAATCGTTAATAAAAAACAACTTTACCAAACAGACGATTGTCATTTAAATGCGGAAGGCGCAAAAATAGCCGCCTATCTGCTCGCAAAAAAAATTCAACAGCTGCGCAAGCTATAACTGAAACTAATTTTTAATGACCGGAGTGATAAGGGTGGTTCTTTAGGATGGAAACGGCGCGGTAGAGCTGTTCCGCGGCCACTACGGAAGCCAGTTCATGCGGCAAAGTTAAAGGTCCAAATGACCAAAGCAGATCGGTTTGAATCGAATTAAGCTGTTCCGGCGTAAGCCCATCCGGCCCGCCGATCCAAACCGTTAAACTTTTTGTTCCGGAGTCACAAACTTTTTGAAAACAAACAGCCAGCTCTTCGCTCGAAAGCATGCGGCTTTTCTGTTTATTTTTTATTTGGGCGCGTTCGCAAATCCAAATCAGGCCGGTTTGCTTTTTCAAATTATCAAAGGACATCGGCATGGCTTCGCAGGGAAAGTCATGTGAAATGCGGACGCGATATTTTTCAAATAAGTCCGCCGCGGAACTGTCTTTGAAAGCCTTAAGATGATTTTTTACTTTATTTTGTTCCCAGCCAAGTCCGAAGATAATTTTCATTTATTTAGTTCCAAAAGAAAAAAGCCGCGCAGGAGTTGTCCCATGCGCGGCTTTCTAGATCCCCGCCTGTGCGGGGATGACTCCGGATAAATCCGTTCGTCAGTTAACAGCCTTTTTCAACGCCTTACCAGCGGAAAAAGCGGGAACCTTGCAAGCTTTGATTTTAAGTGCGGCGCCCGTCTGAGGGTTGCGGCCTGTGCGTGCTTTGCGGCTGCGAACTTTGAAAGTTCCAAAACCAATCAAAGCAACGTTCTTGCCCTTTTTAAGGGAAGCTTGGATGGTGTCAAAAGCGGCGTTAAGCGCTTCTGCTGCCTTAGCTTTGGATAATTTTGTTTTTAACGCAACTGCTTGCGTAAGTTCTGCTTTATTCACTTGATGCTCCTGTTATAAAAACCAAACGAAGCCATAATTAACATCGCCTGATTTGTTTGTTGATAGAAAATTCTTTTAAATGGTCCCTTAAAAATCCTTAGATGCTAGGCGCAAGCAAGCGACTGCGGAGGCGTATACGGAAATACGCCGCACAAAGAAGCGATGCTTGCAACGAAGCAGATGAGGGTTTTTCAGAGGCCATTAGTACTGCTTCCATTCCTCGTACGCGTCACGGTTCAATAGATCAGAAACAGCTTGTTTCGGTTCTTTGCCCTTGCAAAGAATGTTGTAAACTTCTTCCATGATCGGAAGCGAAATTCCTTCACGCTGACAAATTTCATGAACGGCTTCAGCAGACGCGACACCTTCCGCGACCATTTCCATTTCACCTAGAATTTCGCCGATTTTGCGGCCTTTTCCCAATTCTCGTCCGACTTTTAAATTACGCCCGTGCTGAGAGAAGCAGGTGGTCATTAAGTCTCCCGCGCCTGAAAGCCCGAAAAAAGTCGTTGGGTTCGCGCCCATCTTGACACCCAACCGGCTCATTTCAAAAAGGCCGCGGGTTAATAGACCCGATTTTGTATTATCGCCGAATCCAAGCCCGTCACAAACACCCGCTGCGACGGCAACGACATTTTTTAATGCCCCACCCAGTTCGACGCCGGCCCAGTCATGCTGGACATAAATTCGGAAAAATTTGTCTTTGAATGTCTCTTGAATTTTATTTGCATATTCAACTTTTTTTGAGGCCGCGACTACCAATGTCGGAATGCCCCGGGAAACTTCTTCGGCGTGAGAAGGGCCGCTTAAAATTACGAGCGGAACATCGCCCAGCTCGGCATAAACAATTTGCGAAGGGCGCATGCAGGTTTGCTTTTCGATTCCTTTGGCGACGCTGATAAAAATCTTCTTACCGCGAACAAGCGGACGCACCTTTTGCAGGACACTGCGCATAAACTGCGTCGGAATCGCTAAAATAACAATTTCAGAGAAAAGCAGCGCTTCATTCAGGTCGGAAGTGATTTGAATATTTTTTGGAAGCGGCACGCCGGGAAGAAATTTAAAATTTTCGCGGCGCTCTTTCATTTGCGCGGCATAATCGGAGAAAGCGGACCACAGCAACACATCATTCCCGCGACGGGCATTCACAAGCGCAAGCGCTGTTCCCCATCCTCCGTCCCCTAACACAGTGACTCTTTCAGTTGCGGGCATCAATTCCTTTAGTTTGCGGTACGCCGTAGCTCGGAACTTAAACAAACCATCCTGCGGGAAGGCCCGCGGGACAAGGTCTGTTGAAGCGGGGCTACTTTAACACCGCGTGAGCGCGCAGTCAAAATTTTTCTGTTGTTTTTTTGGTCTAAACTTCACTCAACCGCAATGTGGAATTTATTTTTTTGAATCAAGCAGCGAATAAACCGTCACAAGCGATTCAACTTCTTCGGGAACGCGGCAAGGATTCATTTCACGGTCAACAAAAACATGAACTGTAAAACCTTGTGTCAAAACTTTCTCATTCGCCGCGTTAACGACTAAATATTCAAACCTAATCGTGCTAGGCGTAAATTTACTGACACTTGTGCGGATAATCAGCTGGTCATCGTAGGTCGAAGGCGCGATATATTTAGCATGCGCTTCGATCACGGGAAGGAAAATGCCTTTTTTTTCGCATTCTGTATAGGGAAGCCCGAGAGCCCTGAAGTATTCCGTGCGCGCGGCCTCAAACCAAACAAAATAATTTGCGTAATAGCTGATACCCATTTTGTCGGTATCGCGGTAAATCACGCGTGTCGGATAATCAAAGTAATCCATCGGCTAGAATTCCGATTTTGGTAAAAAAATCAAGAAAACATCCCTTTTTTTGACTTCACTTTTTCGCCGCGTTCCTTCGCGAGCTCCTGCAAAAGCTCTTTTTCGCGATTGGAAACCTTTGCGGGTACTTCGATTTGAACGTGAATATACAGATCGCCGCGCCGTTCAGGCGAACGCACAAAAGGAATACCTGCTCCTTCAATTTTTAACGCGCGGCCGGGAACCGTTCCCGCGGGAACATTCAAGTTCTGTTCCTTCTCGAGTGTCGGAACTGCAGCCACACCGCCCAAAACCGCCGTCGTATAGGGAATACTCCACTCACAATGAACATCTTCATGGTTACGTTCAAACAAATCATGTTTTTTGAGAAGAACCTGCACATACAAATCACCGCGCGGCCCGCCGTTCTTGCCCGCCTCGCCTTCGCCTGAAACCTTTAGGCGCGTTCCATTGTCCATTCCTGCCGGTATTTTGACTTCCAGCTTGCGCGTGTCTCTAACTCGCCCCGCGCCTCCGCAGGGTTTGCAAGGCTTATCAATAAACGCACCCGCTCCACGGCATCTGGGACAAGTGGTTTGCATATTAAAAAAGCCCTGGGACACCCGGATTTGTCCGCTACCCCGGCAATCATTGCAAGTGACTTTTTTTGACCCGGCTGCCGCGCCGCTTCCCGAACATTCACCGCAATTTTCAAGGCGCGGAATTTTAAGGTCAAGCGTTTTGGGCTTCAAAACTTCCTCAAGAGTCATTTCAATTTTATATTCCAGGTCGGAACCTTTTTGAGCGCGGTTGGGATTGCGGCGTCCGCCGCCGCCAAAGAAGCCTTCAAAAACATCTTCGAAAATATCGCCGAAGTCCCCATAATCGCCCGAAAATCCACCACGTCCGCCACCCATGGAATGGCCAAACTGGTCGTATTGGGTGCGCTTGGACGGATCGCTTAAAACCGCATAAGCCTCTGCGGCTTCTTTAAATTTTTCCTCGGCGGCATGATCTCCGGGATTGCGGTCGGGATGATATTGCATGGCAACTTTACGGTAGGACTTCTTAATCTCTTCAGCGGTTGCCGTCCGCTCAACGATAAGCACCTGATAGTAGTCGCGCTTTTGAGCCATAATCAAATTTAAGAAGGCTCGGCCGCAGTGGGTGCCGCGGAACGAACGCGCACCTTCGCGGCGCGCAGCAAGCGGTCTTGCAAAAGATAGCCTGTTTGAACTTCAGTAATAATTTCATCCGGCTTTCCCTCTCCCGGAACATATTCGATCACTTCATGCAGATGAGGATCATAGATTTCACCCAGTGCTTTAATCGGCTTAACACCCTGGCTTTGCAAAATATCCATGAATTGCTTTTTTACCATTTGCATGCCGGTCATAAGCGATTTCAAATGCTTTTTGAGGCCTTCGGCATCCAGCGTTTCCAAATTGGCCTGATGCCCCAGTGCGCGGTCGAAATTATCGAGAATCGGCAAAAGATCTCCCAAAAGACTTTCCTGAGAAAATTTTATGAAATCTTCGCGTTCACGGGCCAAACGTTTCTTGGCGTTTTCAAAATCCGCGGCCGAACGCAAAAGTTTTTCGCGCATACTTTCCAATTCCGCCGACTGCGCCTGCAATTTCTCGAAGTCAACGCGGGTCATTTCAATTTTCTCGTCCGGCTGCTTTTCAGATTTCAGTTTTTCTTCTGTCTTTTCATCTTTCATATTTTTTCCTCATCTGCTGAAATAATTTATTCGAGCCGTTAATCCTTCCGCATCGCGCGGAAAGTGCTTCCCATAAGCTGGGCCATTTCGGAGACAACTGGTAAAACTTTCGCATACGCCATGCGCTTCAACCCGATAACGGCAACTACCCCCGCCGGTCCCTGCGGACCGGATTCGTAACGGGCGGTGACGATGGTGTAATCAAGAAGGGCTTCAAACTCGTGTTCAGCTCCGACAAAAACTTTAGGATTCGTATCGGGCGCGTGTTTTCCGATCCATTGCTTAAGAGCTTTTTTCTCTTCAACAGCATGCACAAGCGGACGAATTGTGGCGGAATTCTGGCATTCCGGCTCTTCCAGCAAATACCGCAACCCTTGCGTTTTCATTTCAATACGTTCCTCACAGCTGTCCTCCGATCGTGAGTCGGGCACAAGCAGTACCCCCACCTGTCTTGAAAGTTCCGATAAGACGGCCGCAAACTCATCGGCAAACAACTGAGTGTCATCTCTTGTTTTGAAGCGGTTTGAAAATCTTGCGGATAATTCACGCGATGGCTCGCTCCGTGTTTCATACGCCGCGATACCATGATCCAAGTAGTGGCGATAGCCGCGGTCTGTGGGAATACGCCCCGAGGAATGATGCGCCTGCGCGAGGTACCCTGTATCTTCCAGCGCGCCCATTTCATAGCGGATAGTCGCGGACGACACCGGTGAGGGGCTGTCGCAGGCCACAGCCCGGGACGAAACCGGTTGCCCCGTCCCTATAAATGTATCCACGACCCGGTTCAAAATGAATGATTGGCGCAAACTAAGATTTAACATGGCGGGTATGATAGCAAATTCACGGCTTTTTTCAATTAGACTTGCCCGAAATGACCGGTGGCGGATTAGGGAGCTGTTTCCTCAACTGGAATCATGTAGGCATCCTTATGAAGTACTTGGTCCAGGCTCTTCTTCTTGCGATAAAAGAGCTCTAAATCAGCCGCCGAAGCGACTAATCGTTCCCCTTCCGCGGGAAGTTCAATGGCCATATTTTCGAAGTCTTTGTAGCCATAGCTATGCAGAGTCGCAGCGGCACGGCTCACAAATTGATTCTCCAGATAAACCATATCTTCGTGTTTCATCAAAGGTTTGCCCGAAGAGACCGCCTGGGGGTCTTTAAGCGCAGGCCGCGCTTCAAAAACGAACTCGCGCCTCGGCTTAGCGCGAAAGCGCAGTTCGAAATGGAGGTCGGTAAAAGTGTTGGCAATGCGCTCGTCTTGATAAATATTATCATAAAGCCGCATCATCATTTGTTTGGCTAAAAAATCTTCAAGAAAAATTTCCTTCGGCTCAAATTCAGAGTGCCAGTTTTTGATATTCTCCTTCAGCGTTTGTTCGTTCATATTAAATTCCGGCATACCCGCCAACATTTCACTTAAAAGACTAAACGGAATAATACGTAAAATTTGAACCGCCTTGCTCCGAATTAAAATTTCGAATAAAAATTCTTCACTGACGGAAGCTTTTAATTTTTGACCCGAACGGGGAAGCATTTCTGCCTTCACATAAACCAACGCCCGTCCACCTCCCGCGCTTAAAAAACTGCGGACATCTTCGATTTCCCAGGTCATTTGTGAAACGGGAAACTGCAAGCCTTTTTTGTCTCTAAAATAGAACCGATCCATCCAGTCCAGAGAGGCAAGCTTTTCAAAATATTTTTTCTGCACTTCCTCGCGAGTTTTCTGGTTCAAATCAAGAAAAAAACCGCGTACGGGATAATGAACCTGGGCGCGATTATTTACATGCGTATCTTTTAACATGCGTTTGTGGTATTCCGCCTGGGAAATGTCCATGAGCTGCAAACGGTTCATGTCCTGCAAGTATCCCTGCAGGATAAATTCGTGTCCCGACCTAACATCGGTGATTTGCGCCACATAAAAATCAAGCTTGAGGTCCGTACTTCGCGCGACACGCGCAACCGCAAAAAGCATTTGGCCGATTTCGTCCTGCACCTCAGGGTGAAGGGCGATCGCGTCCTGAATTTTTTCGATTTTTTTCTTTTCGATTTTTGTCTTCACCCAATTCATTTTGAGCCGGCGGAGAAATGGGACGCGGTAGATTCGCGCAAGCAGCTCCCAGTAGCTGTCCTGCGGCGCGGAAAGAATGCGGGCGGTCCATACCACAACACCATTCTGCACGGGAAACCCCAATATTTTTACGTAAGAAACTTTGGTGTCATCGAGGTCCGCAGTAAATAAGCGTTCGACGGGCAAATAAAGATGAATTGTTTTTCCGGTAATTTCAACCTGCGCCATGGGAATGCTATATTCGGTGCGCAGAATTTTAAGCACCGATTCTTTAACATGCTTTTCTGGGTAGGTGCTCTTAAGACAGCCAACTAAGACAAAAGACAAGAGACAGGAGACAAGTACGGTGTACTGCGTGCAGCGTGCAGATATCCCACGGTACGGGGTACGCTGTACGCTGTACTTTTGATTTTTTTGAATCATTGTGTCAGTACAAAAAGCCTGCGCCCGCTAGAAAATTCAACGTGCGGACGGCGGCAAATATTTTGAATCTGCCGATGGCCCAACCGGACCGAACTTTCTGCGGTTTGTCTTTCCGAACTCCGCGAAAATCGCTTCGATTTCGTCATACTGCAGCTCGCCTTTCGAAATCAATTCCTGAGCGAAACGCTCAAAAAGAGGTTTTTCCGTGCGCAGCAGTGCTTCGACTTCTTTTAAACAATCCGCTAGAATTTTCTGCGTATCCTGGCTTAATTGCGTCACCACTTCACGCGAAAGCTGCCCTTCAGGCACAACCGTGAAATCTCCGACAAGGCTGGACGGGCCCATGCCCAATTTCCAAACCATGGTATGCGCCACTCCCATCGCGGATTTAAAATCCGAGGAAACGCCCGAAGTTGAGGTTCCGTATTTGACACGCTCTCCGGCAAATCCGCCCAAAGCGATTTTTATTTGTGCCGTCAGGGATTCTTTGTCCTGAGTGTGCCATTCTTCGAGCGGCACATGATAAACCACGCCCAGAGTGTTTTTACGCGGCAGGATCGACGCCTTAAAAACATCATCGCGGGGATGCAGTAAATAGGTTGTAATCAAGTGGCCGGTTTCATGATAAGCAGTCATTTCACGTTCGCGCGAATTGATCGTCAGTTTAATTTTGAAACCAAGCTCAATGCGATCTAAGGCTTCGGTCATATCGCTCCACGTAATGACATCCCGCTTGTTGCGGGTCGCGACAAGCGCGGATTCCTTCACCGCGTTTTCGATTTCCGCCGGTGAATAACCGATTGCGCGGCGCGCCAAACGCTTAGGGTCAACGCTCGAGTCATGCTTCACTTTTTTAAGGTAAAGGTTAAACACCTGCTCGCGGCCTTCCAGGTTGGGCTTATTGATATAAACTTTGCGGTCTAAACGGCCCGGACGCAAAAGGGCGGGATCAAGAATATCTTCTGATGCGTTGGTCGCGCCGATGACAACAATATTTTCTGTCGCTCCACTTCCCAATCCGTCCAACTCGACAAGCAACTGGTTTTGAGTCGTATTGCCTTCACCGCTGCCAAATTGGCTGAATGTGCGCTTTTGCCCCATGGCATCAAGTTCATCGATAAAGATTACGCAGCCGCCATAGCCATAAGCCAAACGGCGCGCTTTTTTAAACAATTGGCGCACGCGGCTCGCGCCGACACCCACAAAAACTTCATTGAATTCGCTCGCGGCCATGGCAAGAAACGGTAATCCGGTTTCGGTCGCGATCGCTTTCGCGATGTAGGTTTTTCCGCAGCCCGGAGGCCCAATCATAAGAACTCCGCGCAGAATTTTGCCGCCGATATTTTTCAGGCGAGTATGGTCTTTGATTAAATCAACAACTTCGCGGCATTCATCTTTGGCTTCGTCAATGCCCACAACATCGTCAAACCGGATATTAACCTGGTTCGCTTTGACGCCCTTTTTCCCGATACCTGAAAATCCGCGCCCCATCATATTCATATAGATGTAAGCAAAGACAACCGCGTTTACGATAACCGAAAGAAAGTTAAGCGGAATTTGCGCAAGAGTAATATTGCGATAATAACTTTCGAGGCTCATCAGCCCCCACGCACATAGCGCGACCAGAACCATCGCGCCGGCTATGACCCCAAGGGTTCCCCCGTTCTCAATAAAGAAAAGCTGTAAGCGGCGTTTTTTCATGACCATAAATTCATTTACTCCCTAGAGTCTATCCCGACATCATTTTTGAGCTGCAATTTTGACTTTCGGCCTGCGCCTTTATGATCTTCGACTTACATACTGAATGTTCAGTATGTAAGTCGAAGATCACTTTGGCTCGGCTTCGAAATTCAAAATTTCGCTTCGAAAACTGATGTCAGTATAAACTCTTAAAACGCGCCCCAAAAAGAAGGCGCAATGAAGCCAGGATTATATCAAAAATACCACGTAAATACCTGAAGAATTAACGACTTGGGAATTTGAAACTGAATGAGCTAAAAATCGTAGATTGAGGACGGCCCTAGCAACCACTTTTAGACATATTCTATCAGGCTTGGTCACATGGGTCGTTAGTTGATAATTTATTTCTTACCACCAGTCATCTCCGCTCTTCACGGGTTCCTCGAGAGCAAGCTCGGGTTGATCTGCGTCCAGGTTTCCGGACTCATCAGCGGCATTTCCCTTCGAATTAATTATTTGAGATGCCGTGCCTGTTTCTTCCGTTGCTTCTCCGTCCGAATTCGTTAACGGCTCAGAAGCCGAAGCAACAGCATCCGTTTCATCCGCATTCGATTCAGACGGTTTCTCTTCCCACCAATCCGACCAATTAAATTTTTCTTTCTTGCCTGTCGATGCGGTGGATATTTCCTTTTCATACTTAGATAATGAACCACGCGTTAAAAAACCCTGCCCGCCGTAGTAAATCATTTTGGGGGTCGCGGGTGCTTGGATTCCGTCTTTATCCTGTTCTATTTTTTTATCATAAGAAATCGCTTCCGTCTGCGTGTCCGCGATCGGATCTTCCGCCTTAAGAAGCGCGTTCACATGCAAGAAAACTATCAGCAATAAATATCCAGCAACGGAAATATTTTTCTTCGGAGCCCTAAATTTCATGCTTAAAGCCTACCTTATGAAAAGTCTCTTTTCAAACATAACGGCTGCAGTTAAGACGTTTGAAACGAGGGAATCTTCAATTTTGTTTTTTTCAGATATTGGGACAGGCAGCGCCCTGTATGGGAGGGAGCGCATTTTAGAAGCCCCGCCACATCCCCCTGATAAATCACTTCACCGCCGGCGTCGCCGCCTTCAGGTCCCAAATCAATCACCCAATCGGCAAGACGGATTAATTCCATGTGATGCTCAATCACCAAAACCGAATGTCCACGCCGAAGCAGTTCGTCAAAAGCTTTGATCAAATAGCGGATATCATGCTCATGCAAACCCGTTGTCGGTTCATCAAACAGATAAAGCTGTTTGGAGGATTGCGACGCGGCAAGCTCACTCGCGAGTTTGAGACGCTGCCCCTCTCCGCCCGAAAGCGTCAACGTCGGCTGACCCAGGCGCAAATAACCGAGCCCTGTATTTTCGAGAATGGTAAGAGATTTTACAATCGCCGGCGACGTGGAAAAAAAACTGAGCGCGCCCAGCACGGTCATTCCCAGAACCTGGTCTATATTTTTACCGTGATAAGTAATCGCGAGAATATCTCTTTGGAAACGCTTTCCGCCGCAGGCTTCGCAGCGCACGTACACGTCGGCAAGAAAATGCATTTCAACTTTGACTTCGCCGTCGCCTTTGCAGGCATTGCAGCGGCCGCCGTCAACATTGAATGAAAAATGTCCCGGGCCGAATCCTTGCGCCTTGGATGCGGGAAGGCGTGAAAATATTTTTCGAATTTCATCATAAACACCCATATAAGTGACGGGATTGGACCGGGGCGAACGTCCGATCGGCGACTGGTCAATTAATACCATGTCTTCGATCGCGTCCCATCCGCGAATTGATTTCACCGCGCCCAGATCCTCTTGCGAAATCGCGCGGCCGCGATGTTTTTGATAGCGGTTGTAAAGCACGTCATAAAGCAAAGTGCTTTTTCCTGAGCCGGAAACGCCGGAAAGTACAACCAATTTTCCGAGCGGAATATTCACATTAATGTTTTTCAGATTGTGTGAAAAAGCTCCCTTAATTTGAATCTCCTTATGCGGTTGCGCCAAAGGCGCAGAGCCAAAATGAGGCTGTAGATTATGCGCCGATGCTCCAACTATTTTAATCAACTTATTTTTGTTCGCCGGTTGAGTCGAAGACTCAGAGGCAAAACGAGATAGCGTTTCACGTCCCGATAAATAACGCCCAGTAAGCGATTCTTCACACATGAGAAGGCCCTCAACCGGCCCCTGATAAAGAATTCTTCCTCCGCCCTCGCCGCCCATAGGGCCTAAATCAATCACTTCATCCGCCGCCTCAATCATCGCGCGGTCATGCTCGACAACAACCACTGTATTTCCAAGGTCTCTCAGTTTTCTCAAAAGGCCGATTAGCATCATGTTATCGCGCTCATGCAGTCCTATACTCGGCTCATCCAAGACATACAGCGTATCCACGAGTGACGCGCCCAAGGACGACGCTAAATGAATTCTTTCAACTTCCCCGCCAGAAAGTGTCCGGGACATGCGTGAAAGTGTCAAATATCCCAAACCGACTTCGCTTAAAAAACTGAGTCGCGCGCTGATTTCATCCAAAAGCGCTTCCGCCCTCTCGATTTCATAAGCGCTTAGTTTGAGGTCCTTAAAAAAAAGAGCGAGGGCGCTGATTTTGATCTCTTGAATATCCACAAAATTTTTTCCGCCAACAAAGACATTCTGCGCGTCGGGCTGAATGCGCGCGCCTTTGCACGCGGGACATACCGCGTAACCGCGGTAACGGTTTAAAAAAATGCGGATATGCATTTTGTAAGTTTTCTTCTCGAGATATTTAAAAAATTCGGTTACGGACGCGAACTCATCGCCTTCGCAGCCGTATAAAATCCATTTGCGGTGTTTGGCTTCCAATTCCTTCCAAGGGGTCTTGACGGAAATTTTCTTGCGCTTGCAGAAATCCATCAACTGCCCCAGCTCCCAACGCGTGCTCGCCTTGGTCCAAGGCTCAATCGCGCCCTCTTGAATCGTCTTAGTTTCATCCGGAACAACCAAATTCCAATCGGTTTCAATCACGCGGCCAAAACCCTGGCAAACGGGACAGGCTCCGAGCGGGCTGTTGAATGAAAAAGAATTTTCAGTCGGCCTTTTAAAAACACGGCGGCAGGAAGAACATTGCAGGTCTTTTGAAAACCAGCGCGTAGCCTTGCCGTCCGTCACGCCCAGCCTTCCCTGTCCCGCCTGGAAAGCTAATTCAAGCGCTTCTCTGCTCCTGTTCCTGACGGAAGCGGCATTTGCCAGTTCATCCACCCGAATCCGGATTTCTTTTGTTTTTTTTGTTAAAAAGGATTCCGCCGCAATGGGAATGAGTTTGTTTTTTTCATCCAAAAATATTTCAAATCCTTGTTTCAGAAAATCATTCGCGAGAGCTTCGGCTTCAAGCCGGGAGTTACTTTTCAACTGAAAAGGAAAAAACACCGTCAGACGTTCCGCTTTCCAATTGCCGAGTTGATTCAAAACCATATCGGTTTGATAAGAACTGACTTCTGTTCCCTTACAATCGGGGCAATGCAAATGACCGACACGCGCGAAAAGGGCCCTTAAATAATCATTTACTTCGGTTTGAGTCCCGACTGTAGACCGCGCGTTTGAAACAACATTCTTAGCTTGAATCGCGACGGCCGGAGGAATTCCGGTGGCGGATTCAATATCCGGCTTGGGCATTTTTTCAAGAAATTGACGGGCGTAAGAGGAAAGTGACTCCATGTAGCGGCGCTGGCCTTCAGCATACAGAGTATCAAAAGCCAGGGAAGACTTCCCTGACCCTGACACACCGGTCATAACATGGATTTTACGGTGAGCAAGCCGGAGATCGAACCCTTTTAAATTATGGGTCGAAACACGGCGAAGTTCAATCTGGCTCAAAGTGGGGAGTTAGACTGTCGGAACGCCAAGCTTTTTTCGAATAGCGGCCAAAACTTCATCCGCACCGATCACACGGCGAGATTCAGGATCGAGAAAAACACTTGTCTGCCGGGCGGCGTCGCGGCGAAGGCGAATATGAATAACACGGTTATCCGCGTCATTAAGGCGGCTAAACTGCGTGTTTTGTAAACGGATGAGACCGTCATCCTTCAAGGTTTTATCCGGCACCCAGTTGGGAAGCACATTTACAGCGTCAAAAGTATTCAAATAAACGAGGTCATATGGTTTTCCAATATGAATTTCATCAAAGTTACTCGCGGGGATTTGCTCTACCGGAAGGTATTTAGGAGTGCTGCCGCAGCCGCCCGCGCAAAAAAATGCCAGTAAATAAATGCCCGTTAAATATTTTAACTTCATAATTCCTCCGTCAAAAAAAATTGATAATAACTGTTATTGCCGCTAAACAAATTGCGGTTGCGCGAAGCGCAGAGCAAAAATTAAAATTTACCTGTCATGCGGACAAAAGGCCCGTGACTTGAATAATTGTTGGATTTCCTTAAATCATCCGTAAAATTGGCGAAATCGTACCCTGCGCCGACACGCACATATTCGTAAAGCTCTCGGTCGACTTCAAACAGCGCTCCGTGTTTTTGGTTGTCTGTTGTGTCTTTTTGAAAAAGAATGCGATATTCCGTCGCAATATCCCATTTACGGGTCACGTGAAAATTAAGGCGCGTTGCCCAAAGCATCGAATTGACTCCGACATCATCGGATAACAACGCTTCCACTGACCGCTTAAATCCAATTTTTTCAACCAGCTCAAGATAACGGTTAATATCATAGGACACATCAAGTTGAATCACATGCGCGTTGCTTTCGGATCTTAATTCCGCTCCCGAAAACTGCAGGCTGTCGGAATTAATAATGCGGGTGTAGCGAGTCAATAAATTAAGCCGGTCATAATTTACCGGGCGGTACGCGAAACCGGTATTCCATTCCATGAAATCAGTGCTGAGTTCCGAATTGTCCACAAGCGATGATTTTCCGTTTGTGATGCCCAAATTTAAATAACTCAAAAAGCTGAGGTCTTGGGAAAATTTATACTCAACCGAGTTGCGTGTTACAACCTGCCATAATTCGGGGCTGTCCTGGTCTCTTCGGTATTCACCCGATACCCGCGCTTTAACTTGTTCAAAAGGCGAATAATGCACGCCGCTTTTCCAATCTTCTTTCTTTTGAGCCGATCCGATATAGGCAACATGCGCACCTACGGTATTATAGGTATTCGTGCGCGCCAAACTATCACTCGCGAGAATATCCAACCGGCGCGTAGTTGAGTTTTTTAAATGCCGCCGCTCAAAACGCGTGCCGTAATCCCATTGATCATTCAAGCGGCCGTCATAGCCGTATATATCCGCGAAACCGTCCGTGGCATTGTAAGTCGTCAATTGCCGTTCAGAATAAAGCCGCGAACCGTTATCGGTAAAATAGTTGCTGCCGATCGTTGTGGATAATGTTTTGTAACCGATACCGCGGTCAAGTGATTTCAGATTTGCGTAAGTGCTTGCGTTGCCGCCATGATGCTTTTCAATTCCGAATAAAGTAGAGTCTCCGATTTTTCCGAACATTTGTTCGATATAAGCGTAAAGATCCTGCGCGACTTGATAACGCATTCCCCCGCCCAATTGCGTATCGCCTTTGGTATGCATAGAGGTCTGCGCTTTGGCATAAGGCATTAATTTTTCATTCACACGATAACCTAATTTACCGACCACCCCGTCATTAAAGGGAATTTCCGATTCAAGCGAAGCGAGAACGTTGGCCTCGTTGTCCGGCCCGTCAATCGTGCGGTGAAGATATTCCGCTTCCACTAGCCATGTGCCATTGTCATAAGTCAGGCCGGTTGTATGCGCGTTCATGTTTTCATAAGAAGCAAGCACTCCGCTTGAAATGAGGGGCAAAAGGCTTTCTACAACTTCGTTGTGGTCATAACGATACCTGGCGTATAAATTTTCGGTTAGATGATACCGGCCTGAAGCGCCGTATTTCTTGTAGCCTTCCTGACTCTTCAAAATATCATTGGAAAAACCGGGGTCAACGCCCTGTAAGAAACCGCTGACTTCTAAATTCTTAACCGGCTTACTTTCAGCTTTAATCGAATAAGCCCGTTCGCGCCCGTCTGTTTTGCGGCTCACAAGCGACCCTAAATTGGCGTAATTAACCCCACCGTCATAAGACACGGCCTGATCGCCATGAGTAAGCATCGTGGTCGCGTATTCCGAAACAATTTTCGTATTGCGGCCAAATTTCATTGTCATGTCAATGCCGCGCAAGTCATAGTCAGCGGCATCGCGCTTTTCTTCCACCAGGGTTCCGCCCACCCGAATGTGGTCTCCGATATGAACATATCCGCGGCCGCCGCGGTTGCCGGTTTCAAGCGGGTCGAAGTTATCGACATACTCATAGTCGGCGGTCAGAAAAATCCGGTCACCGTCGGCTAAATCCGTTGAAAAAAGAGTGCTGGAGGGCGCAAGCGAAGACAGCGGCCGGGTCAACATGATACGGCCAGATTCATAATCAATTTCGTAATCCGTGCCTTCCGTAAGGTCATAACGCGCGGTGGCAATATCCTGGATTTTATCGCGGACTTCGACGTGAAGCTGTTCACTGCCTTCAACAATGTTTCTGTCGCGCAAATAGTAAAGCGTTCCGCCGGTGGATTCGAGCTCGACATGCGCAGGTTTATTTTGGGTTTCGGACCAGAAAACCTTGAAGCCGCGTTTCGGATCGCCATAAGGCGTGGTCTGAAGCGCTTCATGATGCACTTGCAACCCGGAAAGCGTGCGGTTGTAACTGGCGAGTTCCGTATCATCAAATTCCGTTTGAAAACTTCCCCAGCGCGCATGAGAACGGTCCATTTCAACCAACATGTAAAATCGCGAATTGGTGTTCTGACCTTCATAGTTGATTTGGGATTTGTCGCCGTAAATCGGGTAATACTCGTCGGGGTCCAAATTAGTAAATAGCGCCGATCGTTTATCGCCCGTATCAAATTTGGATTTAACCAGAAATTTGCCCTTCAGCTTGCCTTTCAAAAAGTATGCAAGCCGCCCGTCCTGATAAAACCCGTCCTTATATTGATCATCGGCGCCCACTGTATTAATACTGCCCTTAGCAAAGTTTTTGCCCAATTCTTGTTCCCCAAGCCCAACTAAGAAAAACATGCTGTCTTTGACTTTGATTTTTTGCGTATAAAGCGTGCTTTCACCTTCTGGCGAAACGACATTGATCACAAATTCGTTTTCGCCGGGCTTCACATAAAACTCTTTATGAAAACGCCCGGTATTCGGATCCACGTCAAGCGGAGCGTCATTTACGTAAGCTTTGAATCCGGGTTTCGTCTGTCCGCGTACATGCACAGTAGGTTTAGCGATAAGCGGAATGCTGCGTTTGCCGTCTTTGAAAATATTAAAATTACCGATGGGGGGAATTTCTTCGCGATAATTGGGTTCGGACTTGGGGCTTGACTGATATACAGTCTGTTCTTTTTGAGCGCCTTCCCAATCTTCTCCCACGGCGCTTTTACCGACTTTTGAAAAAACCCGGAAAAACTTGAGCAAAGTCCAATCCTGGCGTCCCTTATCGTCTTCGACCTTAAACTGATAAGAGTAAATTCCGGGCTGAATTAAAATGCCCGCATCCGTCAAACCTTCCCACATCACATCCGCCGGAGGCTTTCCGATCCCGTAACCGGACCAAACTTTGCGGCCCATTTCGTCGCGAATTTCCAAGAGCCACTTTTTCACCATATGCGGATAATTGATATCAAAATTAAAAAGAGGCTGGCGTTCCAAAACACCGGCGCCGAGCCTCAGTACATCCGGCTCCATCACAACGTCAAGCTGTGGCGGCGTTGTGTCGAGGCCTTGCGTTATTTGGACGTTCAAATCGCCCGCAAATTCTTGGGGCATATTCGGATCGCCGCCTTCCCAATCCGCCTTGCCGCGCGGTGCCACGGCAAAATTAACTTTATTCATCACGCCGGGAGTGCTTTTAAATAAATATGCTTCTTCGGTGATAAATTCCGTATTCTCAGGCAGTGTATGCGCGTCAATTTTAAGAACATGGCGGCCGGGCTGCATATTCGGAATGTGATACATACCGTTTTCATCGGTAGTAATCATAATTCCTTCTTCGGTATAGAGATTCACATAAGACATCCCCTCTTCGCCGGCTTCTTGTTTGCCGCTTCTGTTCCGGTCATGAAAAACTTTTCCGATCACTGTACTTTGCCCGAACATTGAGTCGTCTTCGATCAGCAGCCGTTCGCGAACTCTGTGATTCATTCCGGCATCATCAGTCAAAAAGAAGTCAATATCATATAAATGCCCGGGTTCAACTCCCGCGGTAATTAGAAACTGAAGTGGTATAGAAAAGGTGGTTCCGGCACCAACAGTCCCGATTGGCACAATCACCGACCCTTCGCGGGCATTGGCATTGTTGCCATTTAAACGAACCTTAGATAAATCGACATTAATTCCGGAAGGATTCTTAATGGTCAGCACAACACCCGTAAATGTTTCTTCGGATGCGTTCTTAAACGCAACGACAGCGGGTACCACGTCACCTGCTTTCGCGTTGCGCTTAGTCAGGGCAACCTGAAATGCTGTGGGATTAATATTCGCTAACATACGGTCAAAAACCACAAACTCCCCACCCACATCATTGTCTGCATCATTGACAGCAACCATCGTGAAAACAACAAGATCAGTCTCAACCGGTGCAATACCGCTAACTGTTACGTTCTGGAAAATGCCCGCGTTATCTGTAACAAAGCTCGACAGATCCTGACGAATCAAAGTAGTCGATCCATCCGCATTCGTTTTTTTAAATTCAATCTTGATGTGCGACCCAAGATCCGCAGGGCCAGGCGCCCCATCATCATCGATATTCGTCGCCACCTCGCCGCTGAAGGTCACCAAATCTCCTGGCCTAACACCGGTTCTTGTTTGAAAAGTAAAATCAAAGCTATTCGCGGGAGGCTGCATTCTTAAGCCCGCACCACCTTGAACAAAGGCGGTTGCAGTAAAACTTCCTGGTAAGGATGTCACCCGCGAAGCTCCCTGCGTGTCATTCCAATTTGTTCCTCCGAGCGCGCCCTCAAATCCAGGATTTTCTAAAATATTATTTGTTACAAAAAGATCTGTGGAAGATGGAGATTCTGCCATAATCGCGCGCGCAAAAGCATGGGGCTGAACGCCGGTTAAAACCAGCGCTGCAATCACTAATCCCGAAATTGCTTTTTTAATTTCTATTTTCATTTTGTCATTCCCGCGAAAGCGGGAATCTAGTTTTTGTTGCGGCTGCACAGAGTGCAGAGCCTAAATTATTATTCTGGCTCCCCGCCTGCGCGGGGATGACAGTATTAATTATCAATAACGCCGGCTTGCGAAGCTGACGCCAAAACGCAAATCATTGCGGACTAAATTGTCGGCGTTTTCAGAGCTGTCGGTTTTTACATATTGAGTTTTACCAATCGCAATCCACTCACCGAACACTTTGATTTTTGACAGCCATTCGCTTTCTTTATGCCGCCAGGTACGGAAAGGCATCCAGCGCACGCCCGCACCGACATAATAATAATTCTGAAAAGAAAAAGAGTGGTTATCATTCCAGGTTTGATTCAGGTGAATATAAGGCATCAGCACAATTTCATTATTGACTGGGTTTTCCGGCAATGGAATGCCGGGCATCTTGATTCCCAAAAGAAGCGAGTTTTCAAGAATAATCGACCGCGAATCTTTATCGGTTGAAAAACTTGTGCGTTCATAGCGGTACTTGGCGAAATATTCGCCCCAAACATACTCCTGTAAATATTCAGGGAAGTTTTCAGGCGCGGGCTTACTGAGTTCCGGAAGCTCAACGCCAAACTCATAAAACATCTGAACACCGTATTGATAATCCCAGTCCTTAATGGCGACTTCATCTTTAATATTTTTCCGGTCGCCGTACTGAAAGTAAAACCGGTAATTACGCACCCATTTTAAAATACTGATATCGCCCATGGGACGGTAATTTTCAAGCCAGTGATTTCGCGCGAGCGGGCGCCATTCCACCCCCACAAAAAAATCGGCGTAACTTTTAAAATCTTCGGAAACCGATTCCATCACGGTGGTGGTTTCAAGATAAGGATCCAGAGTGTTCAGCGGAAAGCGGATTCCTCTAAAAACAACCCGGTTGGTCCAATAGGCGACCTGACTGTTAAATTTATTGTCTTCAAGGTTGGTTTTTCGCCAGGAAGTTTCACCGAACGACTGCCATAAAATCGGTTCTCCCGCCGGATCGCCGTGAAAAGGCCCCCAAAGCTCTTCGCCCATATCCATCTGATCTGCCCATTTCAAAATCATGTCTTCTTCTTTCTTTTGGTTTGGGATGTACTGCTGATCAAACTGCGTCACATATTCATTTTCAATTTCAACCGGGGTTTGGGCTTCGTTCACCATTTCATCAAAGTTGCCGCCGATGGATGCGGCCTGCTGGCGGACTTTGGCGATCCATTGCTTCGCTTCATCCAAACTCGAAAAAGCTTTGTCGCCCACCCAAAAAAGAGTTTGTCCGCCTTCGCCCGGCAAAGTCATTTTTCTAATTTCAACATTTCCGTCTTCCGCGGTTTCTAAATTTTCCTGAACATAATCATTCACGTCATCGATTGTTTTAAGACCCTTGAGATAACGCGTTTTGATAACCTCTCCGCCGAAGTCCGTGACCACCGCGTATTCAGCGTCCATTTTGCGCGAGGGCGTGTGGACAACTGTAAAACCCTGAACGTCGGTGGCGATCGACTCAGATTTTTTTGAGGGCGAAGCAAAAAAAGTTTTGGCGAAAAGATTGGGTTTGGGAGCTTCTTTAACTTTCAGAGGCAGAGAAGAGGATGGCGTCCTAATTTCAGGAGTACCCGCGACCGGAGATGAAGGTGCTTGGCCTTCTTTTTCCATCGCTGTCTCTAAATCTTTGTCTAAATTAAGCTGCGATGGTTTGATGTCGGGATTATCAGAAAAAGATGTCTGGGCGGAAAGAGAAGCGGGGGTCAAAAAAAGAATACAAAACGCAACCGTCAAGGCGACCAAAATAGTAGGATTTTTTTTCATTCAAAATATAAGCAAGGCGATTAAAAAAAATTCACCGAAAACAGCGTATTATGCCATTCTAAGGCTCTGCTGACAATTCTTATAAAATAAGCGACAGGAACGCCTTGCAAGCAGAACAAGGAACGAGAAGGAAGGCGCACCCCATGAGGTGCGTCGACGATCGAGTCACGCAGTAATGTGCAGCAAGTCGTCCTGTCCCTCCGACAAAAAAAGATCTCCGGGTTGTGGCGGCATGCCCACCACTCCGTCGTTGTTTCTTCCTCGGCGTAGTGCTACGACTACGCCGTCGTCATTACGCCTTGGATTGATGGCCATGGCGCTCACAACGCTGATTTATAAAAATTGTCAGCAGAGCCTAATACATCCTGCATAGTGAAAAGCCCATGTGTTTTCTTCGCTAAAAACCCGGCCGCAACCAGTGCCCCCTTGGCAAAAGCATCCCGGGAAGTCGCCTGATGAACCAATTCCACTCTCTCGCCAGCGCCAAAGAAAAAAACATGGTGCTCTCCGACCACATCCCCTCCGCGCAGCGCAAAGCAGCCGATTTCATTTTGTTTACGCGCGCCGACTTCACCCTCGCGCCCGTACACCGCGTCACGCTTTAAATTTCTTTTTTTAGCTTCGGCCAAAATTTCAAGCAACTTAACCGCTGTTCCGCTGGGAGCGTCTTTTTTAAGCTTATGATGAATTTCGGAGATTTCCATGTCATAGCTTTCATCCAGCACTTGGGCCGCAAGCTCGGTTAATTTAAAAAGCAAATTAACTCCGACGCTCATATTGGGCGACTGCACAATTGCGATTTTCTTGGAAGCGATTTTTAATTTTTTGCGATGCACATCCGTCAATCCTGTTGTTCCGACAACAAGCCCGGTTTTATTTTTGAAAGCGGCTTCAATGTGTTTATCTAAACTTGAAGGATGTGTGAAATCAATAATGACATGCGCACCTTTTGCGGCGTGAACCATATCGCAAGTCAGCTGCGCGCCTGTTTTTTTGAAACCAAGCACATCTCCGATATCACGGCCCAAATCAGGATGCCCTTTTTGTTCAACTCCGCCCGCGATTTGAAAAGCCTTATCCTGCGAAGCTAATCGCAAAATAGACTGTCCCATTCTTCCGCAGGCACCGGCCATAACAATCCGTGTCATTTGATTAACCCCATTTTTTTGAGCGAGGCCGCTAATTTGTCTTCATTCGCGCGCGACATCGGGCAAAGTGGTAGACGAAATTCGAGTTCAATCTTGCGCATCAATGCCAAAGCGGTTTTAACGGGAATCGGATTGGTTTCGATAAAAAGCACCTGCGCCAAATCAAGATGCTTCTCGTGGCAGGCTTTTGCTTTTTTTAAATCACCTTTCATCGCCGAGTGAACCAAATCGCTGTGCAGCTTGGGAACGATATTCGCAGTGACCGAAATCGCGCCCACCGCGCCCAGCATAATCATCGGAAAAGTCAGCGAATCTTCGCCGGAGAGAATCGGCAAATCACAGCGCTGTTGAATTTGATCGACCTGTGCCAAATTTCCGCTCGCTTCTTTGATCGCGGCAACCGTATCGATTTTAGCAAGACGCGCGACTGTATCTGCGGCCATCGAGACTCCCGTACGGCCCGGCACATTATAGAGAATGATCGGCAAATCAACCTTACGGGCCAGAAACTCATAATGCTTATAAAGGCCTTCTTGGGACGGCTTATTATAATAAGGTGTGACTATCAAAACGCCGTCCGCGCCGATCTTTTTGGCATGCTGCATTAAACCGAGCGATTCAGCGGTATTATTGGATCCCGCTCCACAGACAACCGGAACGCGGCGATTCACATAATCGACCACGAAAGACATCATGCCGCGATGCTCTTCATGCGTCATCGTCGATGACTCGCCTGTTGTTCCACAGGGAATGATCACATCCGTGCCGTTTTTGATTTGAAAGTCAATCAGCCCTTTCAGCGCT
>JAYSWD010000179.1:0-9582 GCA_043718225.1 Candidatus Omnitrophota bacterium | reverse complement strand
ATCTGCTCTTCCTTAAACCGTTGCTTTCCCATTTCGAACCTCCTTTTGACCCAGGAGATTCTACTTATTTTCTGTATGATTTATAGGGGGGAGCGCCTTATTAACATTGGATTTTCAGACTCTGGTAATCTTTGTCACTTTCGAATGAATACGCGCGGTTTTCAGACGCGTAACAAGCTCATCACCCGTTTTAATCTGAGATGGCTGTTTTAAAACTTTTCCTTTGGCGTCAAAAGCAATCGAATAACCGCGGTCAAGCACCGCCAAAGGGCTTAATGCATGCAAACGGCCGGCCTGTTCTTTCATTTGCTGAGCGCACCGCTGATAAAACCCGCGCCAATAATTTTGCATTTGCCGACACTGATCATCGACTCTTTCACTAAGCTGATCGATCAAAGAACGCGGCTGGCGAAACGCATAACTGGAACTGAGTGCTTCCAGTTTTTCCGCTAATTGCTCGAAAGTGCCGCGCATCGCGATTTGAATACGCCCCGCGTCGATTTTGAGGCGCCGCAAAAGGTCAGCCTGATTTTGCGTCACCAGCTCAGCTGCGGCTGAGGGAGTCGGAGCCCGTAAATCCGCGACAAAATCAGCTATAGTCCAATCGATTTCATGCCCTACGGCTGATATCACGGGGATTTTGGAGTTGAAAATGGCGCGCGCGACAATTTCTTCGTTAAAGGCCCATAAGTCTTCCAAACTTCCGCCGCCGCGCCCTACTATCAAAACTTCGACGCCCGCGATCCCTTGAAATTCCTGAATCGCGCGGGCAATTTCCTGCGCCGAGCCCTCACCCTGCACTTTGACCGGATTCAAAATCAAATGCACGCCTTGAAAACGGCGGTTTACGATATTCAAAATATCCTGAATCGCGGCGCCGGTGGGAGACGTAACCACACCGATCGTTTTAGGAAAGGCGGGAATCGGCTTTTTGCGGGCCGTATCAAACAGCCCTTCGCCTTGAAGTTTTTCCTTGAGCTGCATAAACGCGAGCTGTAATTCCCCCATTCCTTGAGGTTGAATTTTTTCGATATATAGCTGATAAGAGCCGCGGGGTTCATAAACCGAAACTTTCCCGAATGCCAAAACTTTGAGGCCGTCTTTCAAACGAAACTTCAGCCCCTGATTATAGCGACCGAAAAAAACCGCGCTGAGTTGGGATTTCTCGTCTTTAAGCGTCAAATAAATATGTCCGGAAGTGTGGAGCTTGAGATTTGAAATCTCGGCTTCAACCCAAATTTTTGTGAAACGCGGCTCAAGACAAGCGCGAATTTCACGGTTGAGGTCGCTGACCGAATAAACTTTTTCTTCGGATTGATTATCAAACAGATCCATAGGTAAATTCTTTCTGGCGCTTAATTAAAATTTAAATGTCGAACAGCGACATTCAAACAATACTCAGCGCCGTGGCTGTCATCTTCAGTTTATGTCGAACAAGCCCTTAGGCGGTTAAAACAATATCCATATCAACATCATGGAGTTCATGGGGAATCCGCTTCAAGATTTGTTCACGAAAAGCGACGCCCATTCGAACCGAATCACTCCATTTACTAAGCAGGCGGTCATAATATCCGGCTCCCCGCCCTAATCTTCTGCCTTGCTTGTCAAATGCCCGTCCCGGAACCAAAATTAAATCCAGCGCGCGGGCACGTTTTTTTGTGCGCGTCACAATCGGCTCGAAGATTCCGTATCGGCCGGGCTTCAAATCTTTTTTGAGATCGGCTACTTCCCTGAATTCGATTTTTTTTCCGTTCATCCGTGGAAAAAAAACTTTTCTTCCCGATTCAAGCGCCTTTCGCGCAAGCGGAAAAACGTCGATTTCGTCGGGTAGCGCGGAATAAAGGCCGATTGAATTTGAATTTCTGAAAAAATGCGACGTTTCGATTTTCGAATTCAACCTCAAGCTTCTTGAACGACGGACGGTTGCAGAAATTTTTAATTTTTTTATTTTTTCCCGAAGGAAGTTTTTTTGAAAAGAAACGGACTGTTCGGATTGGCTCATCGCTTACTGACGCTGAGCCGACTGGCGGCGCATTTTTTCAAGCCGTGCTTCTTCATCGCGGATATGCTGTTCAAATTCACGCTGCGCGCGGGAGAACTGAACCTGTGACTGTTCAAAACTCTGACGATCCTGAGTTAATTGCCGGTACAAGCGGTTTTTTTCATCGGCCAGGGCGCGCCGATCTTCCACTACTCTGCGAGATTCCTCACTCCAATCGCGGCCGGCTGGGTTTACCAATGTCTGTTGGGCCGCAGAAGCGGAAGCCAAATGCTGCTGCAGGCGCTGATTTTCTTTTTGAAGCCCGGTAATTTGCATTTGATACTGCATTTCCTTATTTATGAATTCGCTCCAGCTCTGCTCAAGTTGACGTTTATTTTGGCGCCAATTTTCGTTATCTCGTTCACTTAGCTCAAGTTTCTTCTTTAATTCCATAACCTCAAGATCCGTCTGCTTATTCAAAGCGGCAGAACTTACTTTGGGCTGACTTGCGAATTGCTCCCGATCTTGCTTTAAAGCTTTGTATTTTTCTTCAAGCTGCAGCGACTGGGCTGCGAGATCCTTGCTTTGTGTTTTGAGCCGGGTTTCGAGTGCCGTCAAATCCGTTTTTTTCTTTTCCAGATCTGAGAACTTACTCTGCCATTCTTTATCCCGAGTGTCGATTTGATTGGCCGCCTTTAATGCGCCATCCTTCAAACGCAGCTCGGCTTCTTTCAATTGGGCTTCCGACTGCACCAGCTTTTGCGATAAGCCGTCCAACTGAGCCTTCCATTGCGCATCTTTTTGGATCAGATTTGATTTTTCGTTATCCAATTTTGAAAATTTATCCTGCCATTTTTTTTCCCGAGTGTCGGTTTGATTGGCTGCCTTCAATTCACCATCCTTCCTACGCAGCTCGGTTTCTTTCAATTGGGCTTCCGACTGCGCCAGCTTTTGCGATAATCCGTCCAACTCTGCCTTCCAGCGCGCATCTTTTTGGATCAGATTTGCTTTTTCGTTATCCATTTTTAAAAATTTATCCTGCCATTCTTTTTCGCGGCTGTTGGTTTGATTGGCCGCCTTCAATTCGCTATCCTTTATACGTAACTCGGTTTCTTTCGATTGGGTTTCCGACTGCACCAGCTTTTGTGCCAAAGCGTCCAGCTGCGAGCTCCATTGAATCTCTTTTTGGCTCAAGTTTGTTTTTTCTTTGGCTAATTGCGTTTGTAATTCCGCAATCTGCGAGTTCTCTCCCGTTTGAGCGCTCAATAAATCTTGCTCGCGTTTTTTCCACTTCCCTTCTTGTTGAGTAATCTGATTCTGGCTTTCCTGAAGCTGGGTTTTAAGGCCGGTCACCTGCTCTTCAAGTTTTTGCCTGTTTAACTCAGCGAGTTGTTTGGCGTCCTGCGCTTTTACCAAACGAGCTTCCGCATCTTGAAGCTTTTGCGCGAGAACTGCGTCTGTTTGCGACTTTTGATTAAGCCAAAGGCGTTTTTCTTCGGCCCATTTCTTTTGAGAGTCGGCGATTCTCTTTTCCCGCTCGATCATATCAGTTTGCTTTTGGTTGAACTGCTGCTCTTTCGAAAGCAGGTCAGTTTCGCGCTTCAGAAGCGTTTGCGCCTGAACACTTACGTCTTTGAGTTCCTTTGATTTAACCCGGTAAGCTTCCGTTTCAACCGCTAAGCCGGCCTTGTCTTTTGCAAACGCCGCCTTTTGGGATTCAAATACAAGCTGATCTGTTTTGAGCTGCCGGAGTTCCGCTTCGTTTTTTTGCTGTGCTTGTAATTTAGAAGCATCCCAATTTTTAATTTGATTTTGAAAATCAATCTTTTCTTTCTTGAGACGCGAAAGCTCCTCCTGCACCTGTTGATCTTGAAACTTAAGCCGTGCTTCCTGGTCAACTGAAAGGACACCTTGTTGTCCGGCAGGTTGCTTTTTGAAGACATCGTTCAATTGCAATCGCAGAGAATCGATTTGTTTTTTCTGTTCTTCAATTTTGACTTTAAACAGCGTGATTTGATTTTCATAGCGGTCATTCTTTTGAGACCATTCCACTTTATGTTTTTTAAATTCGGCCTCGATCTCGGGCAGGCCGGACTGAACCTTCGCTTGAGGCTGCGCACGCGTTAAAAGCTCTTCTTTCATGCGGTCAAGTTCGGCTTCTTTTTTTCTCAGCATTTGAACCTGCGCATCGCGAATTTTTTCCCAATCGGGATCGATCTGAACTGACTTAGGCGAAGGACTTTGAGCGAAAGCAGGAAAACCAAAAAAAATGAGGTTCGTCGACAGGCCTATCGCCAAGAATTTTAAAATGCGGGACTGAATATTCATATAAGTGGTTATTGTAGCGGGATTAAAGGAGCTTGGCGAGGCTGGATTAAGCCTAAAATAACAAGGTTTAATGATCTTTGTGAATATCATAAATCGCCATAATTTGATCGTTAATAAATTTTATTCCGATCAGTCCAATTTGGTATTTCCTTTCAAAGGCCGGTTGCGCCATAGGCGCAGAGGCAAAACAAACTGCCCATGGGCAAAGTTTTGCCGCCGGCATCGCGGTTGGGAATTGCCCAGAGCAAAAATAAAACAGTGTCCCCAGCAGGACTTGGCGCCTTACACTCTCGTCGGCTAGACGCGCGATCGCTTCATGTCGGCCACCCGCTTCGCCGTGTTTTCACTCCACAAAACCCGACATAAGTCGGCTTTTGCCTCGTTCAACTTTACGAATAGCGAAGTTCCCTTCAAGTCATACCGACAAGCATATTTTCCTTCCAAAAGGGTTCAGATGCTAGGCGCAAACGAATGCATGAGAAGGCGTAGTCGAAACCTACGCCGACCGAATAAGTGATGTTTGCAACAACGCAGATGAACCCTTTTCGAAGAAAAATGTCCCCAGCATGACTTGAACATGCAACCCTCTCCTTAGGACGGAGATGCTCTATCCAGTTGAGCTATGGGGACACGAAAATTGGTTTTAAAACTGCAGCAGGGAAAAAGCTTCGTAGCCCGAAAGTTTTGCGCGGCCTTTTAAAAAAGCAAGTTCACCAAGAAATGCAAATGCGACAACTTTTCCGCCTAGTTTTCTGACCAATTCACCGGCCGCGACCGCCGTTCCGCCCGTCGCGAGAACATCATCAATAATCGCGACACGCTGTCCCTGAGTTATTCCGTCACAATGAACTTCCAGCGACGCCTCTCCGTATTCGAGAGCATAAGATACACATTCCGTTTTCCAAGGAAGCTTACCTTTTTTACGCAGAGGAACAAAACCTTTTTTCATGCGATACGCAACAGCAGGGCCAAAAATAAATCCCCGCGATTCAATTCCCACAATCATATCAATCGAAAATTCTTCTAAATGGTCCGCCATGCGGTCAATGCAGCTTTGAAAAGCATGTCGATCCTGAAGCAAAGGGGTAATATCCTTGAAAGTAATTCCGGCTTTTGGAAAATCGGGAATGTCGCGGATTTTTGATTGAATTAACTGTAATTCCATCTTAAATTTTCCTACAAGTCTGATCAAAAAGTTTTAGATGCAAGGCGCAAACAAGCGCCCGCGGAGGCGTATACGGTAATACGCCGCACAAGGAAGCGATGTTTGCAACGCAGCAGATGAGACTTTTTCATCAGACTCTTAATGGGAAATGTAGTTCTTGAGACTATCGCCCTGCTCTTCCAAATGCTTGCGGATTTTTTTGAGCGCAGCGGCCTCGATTTGACGCACACGTTCGCGGGTAATATCAAAATGCTTCGCGACTTCTTCTAAAGTATAACTTTGACCCTCGCCCAAACCAAAACGCAGTGTCAAAATCTTTTGCTCGCGTTCATCTAATGCCCGCAAAAGAACGCCGACTCTCTCCGAACGCAGAACTTCACCCAAAATCGCATCCGGATTTTTTGTCGCGTCTTCTTCGATTAAATCAATCAATTCGGCTGAGCCTTCAATGCTGATAGGCGCGTTTAGAGAACTTGGCCGCTCGGTGATTTGCTCAATTTCTTTGATTTTTTCAACCGGCACTTCCATCGTATCGGCAATTTCCTTGCGGTTGGGAACACGGCCCAGCCTCTGCGTCAGGCCGTCGCGCACTTTGCGCCATTTCGCGATAATGTCATACATATAAACCGGAATACGAATCGTTTTCCCCTGATTAGAAAGCGAACGCATAATCCCCTGCTTAATCCACCAGGAAGAATAGGTTGAAAAACGGTAGCCGCGCTCTGGGTCAAACTTTTCAACCGCGCGCATCAAACCCAAATTTCCTTCTTCAACCAAGTCAGAAAAAGGCAGCCCCATATTGGAGTAACGTTTTGCAATCGCGATCACAAGGCGCAAATTAGAGCGGATCATGCGGTCGCGGGCTTTGTGGCCTTCGTCGCCGCCGGCTTGCACCAAACGCGCAAGATTAACTTCGTCATCGGGAGTTAAAAGCGGAATATGTTCAATTTGATCCAGGTAAATTCGCATCGCGGAACGGTCCGCGGTGTTTTCATATTCGGTTTCGTTTTCCTTCGCGGGATTGACGTCGCGGTTGCGTGAACGCCTGTCACGGCTATGTCCGCCAAAAGCGGCATGCGCGGGTTGAAGGATTTTCTCTTTTACTTTTTTTGCGGGTAAAGCCGCGAGTTTCTTTTTGATAGGCGCAGAAACAGCCTTAAGAATTTTTTTTAACTTCTTGGCGGGTTTCTTTTTGGACGAAACAGAACGTCCCGCAAGTCCTTTTTTGTTGGACTTGCGGGGCAATGCCTTGCTTGGCTTTTTCTTGGATGCCTTTTTAGGCATAATCTTTAAAAGCGCCTCTTACTTTTTCTTTTTCTTGGCGCGAATCACAGCCTGCGCTGCCGCCAAACGTGCGATGGGCACGCGATAAGGGGAACAGCTGACATAGTTCATGCCAACGCGATGACAGAAATCGATTGATGTCGGATCTCCACCGTGTTCACCGCAAATACCAACTTTAAGGTCTTTGCGCGTTGAACGTCCGCGTTCTACGCCCATGGCGATAAGCTGGCCGATGCCCTGCTCGTCGATGGTTTGGAACGGGTCTTTTTCGAGAATACCCTGATTGAGATATTCACCGATAAAAGAGCCGGCGTCATCACGCGAGAACCCGAAACCCATTTGAGTCAAATCGTTCGTTCCGAACGAGAAAAACTCAGCGGCTTCGGCAACTTTATTCGCAATCAAAGCTGCGCGCGGGATTTCGATCATGGTGCCGATCATATAGGGAATCTTGATGCCCTTGGCCTTGAAAACTTCGTCGATCACCTTAATCGCGTCAGCCTTCAAAATCTCAAGTTCCTTTTGCAATCCGACAAGTGGGATCATGATTTCTGGAATCACTTTAATGCCTTGCTTCTTCACGTTGCAAGCCGCTTCGATAATCGCGCGTACTTGCATTTTGTAAATTTCAGGATAAGTGATACCGAGACGGCATCCGCGATGGCCCAACATCGGATTGAATTCGTGAAGCTTGTTCACTTTTTCTTTCACAACGTTGATCGAAACACCCATAACTTCAGCCATTTGCTGTTGGTTGGTGTCTTCATGCGGCAAGAATTCATGCAATGGCGGATCAAGCAAGCGGATCGTCACCGGCAAGCCGTTCATGGCTTTGAAGATGCCTTCAAAGTCAGCACGCTGCATCGGCAAAAGTTTCGCCAAAGCGGCTTCGCGGCCTTTCAGGTCATTCGACAAAATCATTTCGCGAACCGCGATGATACGGTCGCCCTCAAAGAACATATGTTCTGTGCGGCAAAGACCGATACCTTCCGCGCCGAAGTTACGCGCGACATGCGCGTCGTTCGGAGTGTCGGCATTCGTACGGATGTTCAATGTACGGATCGCATCCGCCCATTTCATCAGCACTCCGAAAGCGCCCGTCATTTGAGGCGCGATTGTTTCAAGTTTGCCGGCATAAACTTCACCGAGACTTCCGTCGAGTGAAACCCAGTCGCCTTCTTTAACTGTTACGCCGCCGACCGAAAACTGCTTTTTGGAATAATCAATTTTCACATCAGACGCGCCGGAAACACAGCATTTACCCATGCCACGCGCCACAACGGCCGCATGAGATGTCATACCGCCGCGCGCGGTCAAAATACCTTTGGCGACATTCATGCCGCCGATATCTTCGGGAGAAGTTTCGATGCGGACAAGAATAACCGCTTCACCTTTAGCAGCCCATTCTTCAGCTTCTTCAGCTGAAAAAACCGCTTTTCCGCAAGCCGCGCCCGGTGATGCCGGAAGACCTTTGGTGATGGCGTTTTTCTTTTGCTTCGGATCAAACATCGGATGCAGCAATTGATCCAACTGTTTAGGATCAACGCGCAGGATGGCCTGATCTTGAGAAATTTTCTTTTCTTTGAAAAGTTCAACCGCGATACGCACGGATGCCGCGCCTGTGCGCTTTCCGCCGCGAGTCTGTAGAATGAAAAGCTTGCCTTCTTGAATCGTAAACTCGATATCCTGCATATCTTTGTAGTGATTTTCGAGTTTAAGACGCATCGTATCAAGCTGCTTATAAATCTTCGGCCATTTGTCTTCAAGTACGCTGATCGGTTCCGGAGTACGGATACCGGCGACAACGTCTTCGCCCTGAGCATTGACCAAATATTCACCGTAGAACTTATTTTCACCAGTCGAAGGATTACGCGTAAAGCAAACACCCGTTCCAGATGTTTCGCCCATATTGCCATAAACCATAGATTGAACTGTGACCGCGGTTCCGAGAAGGCCGCGGATTTCAAACATCTGACGATATTTTTCGGCGCGCGGATTATTCCATGAAATGAAAACCGCGTTGATTGATTTCTTCAACTGGTCAAAAGCATCATTTGGGAATTCTTCGCCGGTGTGCTTCGTGTAGATTTCTTTGTACTTGCGGACAATTTCCTTGAGGTCATTGGCGGAAAGGTCGGTGTCGAGTTCGATACCAAGGTCTGACTTTTTCTTTTCAAGGATATGTTCGAAGTCGTCATGCGGAACGTTCATAACAACGTCGCCAAACATCTGAATGAAACGGCGGTAGGAATCCCACGCGAAACGTTCATTTTCAGTTTTGACGATCAAACCCTGAACAACGTCAGGATTTAAACCGAGATTCAAAACTGTGTCCATCATACCGGGCATCGAAACGGCGGCGCCGGAACGAACGGAAACAAGCAAAGGATTATGGCGGTCGCCAAATTTAGCGCCCATGGCTTTTTCAAGCTTGGTAATATTTTCGCGAACCTGCTGTTCTAAACCGGCCGGCCATTGTTTGTTGTTTTTGTAGAAAGCATCGCAAGTTTCGGTAGTCAGCGTGAACCCGGGAGGAACCGGAACGCCGATGTTTGTCATTTCGGCAAGGTTTGCGCCTTTTCCGCCGAGAAGCTGTTTCATTTCCGCTTTACCTTCAGCCTTACCGGAACCGAAGAAGTAAACGTATTTATTTTTGGATGATTGAGAGCCGGATTTGCTCTTATTCTTAGTTGCTGCAGTTGCCATTGTGTCTCCTTAGACAGTTGTTTGAGAAAAATGAGTGCGGCTTTTATGAGAGAATGCCCCAGAAAAGTCGCGAATTATAGCACTTGCCCACCTGTTTCAGCAATGTATTCTGCTATAG
>JAYSWD010000178.1:0-1068 GCA_043718225.1 Candidatus Omnitrophota bacterium | reverse complement strand
CGTGTCCGAAAATCGAAAGCGGGGGAAACTCGAAAACTTTTTTCACCGGAACCGTTCCGTCCCCGCTGGTAAGGATTTCCTTCTTATGTTCTTCGCGCAGTTTGCGCAAAGCTTTCAATTCATTAGCGATTTCCGGGCGGACGAAGGAGGAGGCAAAGTCAAAACGAATGTCCTCGATACGCCAACAAGCAATCGGGATCAAGCCCGCTTTCAGGGTGTTGAATTCCTGCGCCAGGGTTGGCGCAACCAGCAAGGCAGAATCCGGCAAGCGCACGAGCGCTCCGGTGATGCCTCCCTCAGAAGTAAAATTTACTTGTCCTTCATCCATCAGCTAACACCCGTGAATATTTTTGAGTTTCGCTTGTGTTTGCGGGCCACAAACACCGTCTACTTTCAGCTCGTGGTCGCATTGAAATTCTTCAATGGCAGACAAAAATAATTGCTTGTTGTCGGCGGCTTCATTGCCTTCAAAGGGGCCGGCAAAATACCCCAAATTATTTAAGCGCGCCTGTTGCCCGGATACTTCTTCGACCGGATCAAGATGGCCAACTCTGAGGACTAAGGCTGTTTCATTAAGAGGCGTTTCCCGACTCCTGATAATCAGCAACCCACCTTTCACAGCAGGCGAGATTTCCTGCTCAATTTTTCCTTTTTCATCCGTCGTGAGCTTGAAGGTTTCGCTGTCCAGAATTAACTCGCATTCCGCCTTCGCAATCGGTTTTTCGTAGATGTCTTCGAGGACTAATCGCAATTTCAGATCGCTGCGGCTGACCTGAAAGGTATGCCGCTTGTCAGTGCTTGCGGAAACCTGCTTTTCTTCTTTATCCGGGATCATCAACTTGTCACCGGGAAAGAGGACACTGGGGTTTTTGCGCTTGTTTTTGAGTTCAGCATTGTCTGGATGATTCCAGATTGCCTTGTAATCGGAAAAGCCGAACTGCTGTGCAATTTTGCTCAGATAATCCCCTTGTTCGACTTTGTATAGTTTCCCCATAGCGTTAAGACTGTCCTTTGTCTATTTTGGCTTCCAAGCATCTTTATCCAGATTCGGGAATGTCACCTTACAAT
>JAYSWD010000177.1:0-31213 GCA_043718225.1 Candidatus Omnitrophota bacterium | reverse complement strand
CAAGCGGACACGAACGCAGAGCGCCAAGTCCCTCCAGCCGCATGTATCTCACGTTTTTTTGATTTGCCGTGCGTGAGCAGTCACGCAACAGGTAATTTGCGGCGGCTTGCCATTTTAAGCATTCTCAATTAGAATCCGCCTTCCTTTCTTGAGTCTTATGGGCCGATAGCTCAGTTGGTAGAGCAGTTGACTCTTAATCAATTGGTCGTAGGTTCGATCCCTACTCGGCCCACCAATCAGGCAAAATCGTGTCGCTTTCTCAGGGGAAAAGCAAGTTTCCAACTTGTTTGACAAACCTACACGTGTTCCTTAGAATACGCAGCTCTTAATCAGAGCTGTTTCATTCTTTGCGAGTGTAGCATAGTGGTAATGCACTGCCTTGCCAAGGCAGCTACGAGGGTTCGATTCCCTCCACTCGCTCCAAAACTTAAAAGGCTTTAGTCCTTTTAAGTTTTGGATAGTGCTCTAAGGGAATCGAACGGGAGCTTCGCGGCTTGTAAAGCTGAGCGAAACCAAAAGCTGACTTAATGTCAGGTTTTGATGAAGCGAAGTCAAGGCGAAGCGGGTGCCGACCCGAAATGAGCGGCGCGACTAGCGCACGCGAATGAAGGGCGGTCGATTCCTAGAATAGTGGAATAACGCGCGCCGACTCGAAGCGAATGCTAGCGCGCATGAGCTTAGAGCGCTCGATTCCACGTATATATTTTATAGAGAGCCCGGAATTTTGAACTTTTTCAAGTTTCGGGTTCCTTTTTCTTTTGGTTCTGAGCGTAGCTCAACCAGGTTTTTATGTTTGCTCTGCGCTTCGCGCAACCGCATGACCTATCTGCGGAAACTAAGGAGATTATTGTGACTCAGGTTTTGGAAGGTTATAAAGTTAAAGTTCAGAACGGTAAAGCCTGTGAAAAGCTTTTGACCATCGAGGTTTCGAAGGAACGAATCGCGACGGAATATGATTCTTTTTATGAAGCGGTGACGCATAAAGCCAAAATTCCGGGGTTTCGTCCCGGTAAAGCCCCGCGCAACATTCTCGAAAGGCATTTTTCCAAAGACGCTGATGGTTCCGTGATGGAGCATTTAGTTAATGAGTCACTTTTTAGCGCGCTCAAAGAAAATGATATTCATCCGCTTTTGAATCCCGTGGTTGAAGATATTCAATTCAGCAAAGAAAAGCTGGTTTTTAAAGCTAAAGTTGAAACCCGCCCCGAAGTTAAGCTTTCTAAAATCACGGGCCTTTCCGCAAAAAAAAATAAAATCGAAGTTCCGGCGAAAGAAGTCGAGGCGACACTTAAGCGTATTCAGGAGTCGCAAGCTCAATATAAAACAGTCGAAGACCGCGGCGCTCAGGAAGGCGACTTTGTCGTAGTGGATTATGTTTGCGAAGTCGATGGCAAGGAAATCGAGAAAAAAGAATCCGATTGGGTTGAAATCAAAAAAGATGAATTCCTCAAAGGGTTTTCAATGCCCCTTGTAGGCGTTAAAGCCGGCGACGCGAAAGATGTTGAAGTGACTTTTCCGAAAGAAACCGCGCGTAAAGACATTGCCGCAAAAAAAGCTGTTTTCAAAATGAAAGTCAAAGAAGTTAAAGAACGCAAGCTTCCCGATTTGAATGATGATTTCGCGAAGCAGGCCGGTGACTTTGAAAATATGAAAGCGCTTAAAGATAAAATCGAAAAAGATCTTCTTGTTCAAAAAGAGCGCGAGGCCGACCAGGAACTTGAGAAGGCATTGCTCGACCAGCTTGTGAAGCATAACAAGGTTGAGCCGCCTAAGGGTTTGGTTGACCGCCGCATCGAAGAAATGATTGAGCAGACGCAAAAGCGCATGCAGGAACAGGGGCAGAAAGTTCCCGAGCCCGATGCGAAGGAAAAAGAAAAAATACGCAAAGATCTTGAGCCGGAAGCCAAAAAGCAGATCCAGCTCGCGTTTATCCTGGATGAAATCGCCAAGACGCAGAAGCTTCAAACCGAAGACGCGGATTTAGAAAAAAAATTCGCCGAATACGCGACGTTATACCGCCAGCCCGCCGAAACGGTCGCGCAATATTACCGCGGAAACGCGGAAGCACTCGATCATTTGCGCGAAGTGGTTCGTCAGGAAAAGACAATTACCTGGATCAAGGCCAACGCAGACGTCCGTTAAATTAAGGCTCTGCGCCATAAATGGCGCAACCGCATACACATTAATTATTAAGGAGGGAGTATGAGTTATTTAGTTCCGATGGTTGTCGAGCAAACGAGCCGAGGCGAACGTTCTTATGATATTTACTCCCGTCTGATGAAAGACCGCATTGTTTTTATCGGAACGCCGGTGGATGACATGATGGCAAATATTATTATCGCCCAGATCCTTTTTCTTCAAATGGAAGATCCCGACAAAGACATTAATATCTATATCAATTCTCCGGGCGGATCCGTAACCGCGGGCCTCGCGATTTATGACACCATGAAGTTTGTAAAATGCGACGTGGCGACTTATGTTCTCGGACAGGCCGCGAGCATGGGCGCTTTTCTTTTAGCGGGCGGCACAAAAGGTAAGCGTTATGCTTTGCCCAACGCGCGTGTCATGATTCACCAGCCCTCGGGCGGCGCGGGCGGAACGGCATCGGACATTCATATTCAAGCCAAAGAAATTATCAAAATCAAGGAGCATCTTAACCGTATTCTCGCGGAGAATTGCGGAAAAACAACCGAGCAGGTTGAAAAAGATACGGACCGCGACAATTTTATGTCCGCCGAAGAAGCGCGTGATTACGGCATTGTAGATGTTGTTGTCAAAAATAATTCTGAAATCAAGAAAAAGTAATTCGTTTTTAAGTTTTACGGTTTTAGAAAAAGGTGATTCTGTGAAAATTCTTGTTTCTGATCCTTTGGGAAAAGGCGGCATGGATATTCTTCGCCGCGAGAAGAATTTGGAAATTGACGAAAAAACCGGCCTGAAGCCCGAAGAGCTCAAAAAAATCATCGGCAGCTATGAAGCGATTTTGATTCGCAGCGGCACAAAACTGACCAAAGATTTATTGTTAGCCGCTAAAAAACTGCGAGTCATCGGCCGCGCCGGTGTCGGTGTGGATAACGTCGATGTTGAAACCGCCACGAAGATGGGCATCATTGTCATGAATACTCCCGAAGGCAATACCATTTCTACCGCGGAACATACTTTTTCCATGATTATGTCAGTTGCACGCAATATTCCCCAGGCGGATGCTTCCGTAAAAGCGGGAGATTGGAAGCGTCAGCAATTTATGGGCACCGAGCTTAAAGATAAAACTTTGGGCGTGATCGGTTTCGGCCGCATCGGCCGCGAAGTCGCGAAACGCGCGTTGGCATTTAACATGAAAATTCTTGCCTATGACCCGTTTATTTCAGCGGGGGCTTTCAAGGAAATTCCCGCGGAATTTGTAGACGTGCAGACTATTTTGAAAAACGCGGATTTCATTACCGTGCATACGCCGCTTACCAAAGAAACCAAATATTTGATCAATTCCGAAACGATTAAGTTGTGTAAAAAAACCGTGCGGCTTGTGAATTGCGCGCGCGGCGGAATCATTGAAGAAAAGGCGTTATATACGGCTTTGAAGAACGGGCAGGTCGCGGCGGCCGCATTTGATGTTTTTGAAGAAGAACCGCCCGTTAATAATCCGCTTTTAAAATTACCGAATTTTATCGCGACACCTCATTTGGGCGCCGCGACATCGGAAGCGCAGGAAAATGTCGCGTTAGATGTCGTGAAGCAGGTGATCGACGCGCTGACAGGGCGTGAAATCCGCAACGCGGTCAATCAGCCTAATTTGGATTCTGAAACTTTGAAACATTTGAAGCCTTGGATTATCCTCGCCGAAAAAATGGGCCTGCTTTATACCCAGCTTTTTTCGGGCAGTTTTAAAAATGTAACGATCCGTTTTGGAGGAGACCCCGGAAAATATAAACCCACAGCCATGACGATTTCTCTTTTGAAAGGGTTGCTCGCGCCGATTTGCGGCGACACGGTCAATTTTGTAAACGCGCCGACTGTCGCGAAAGAACGCGGCATCAGCGTCACTGAATCGCGCAGCGATCAGAAAACTGATTTCACAAGCTATATCGAGTTGGAAGTCGAAAACGGTAAAGACAAGCACACCATTATGGGAACACTTTTTGAAGGCATGGCGCGAATTGTACGCATCAATGAATTTCAGGTCGACGTTGAACCGATCGGTACGATTCTTTTTATTAAGAACGAAGACCGTCCCGGCGTTGTCGGCAAAGTCGGCAGTTTATTGGGCACCGCGAAAGTGAATATCGCAGAAATGTCGCTCGGGCGTATCCGCCAGGGCAAGAAAACACTCGCGATGACAATTATTAATACTGACGGCGAAATTCCCGAAAAAGTTGTGAAGCAAATTGAGAAGTTTGATCCCGTGATTGACGTGAAAGTCACCAAGCTATGACAATTATATTTTGCTTCTGGGCTTCGCCCAAACAGCATTCAAAAGCTAAAGCGGTTATCCTATGAGCAATCGAGTTTTAATTGGGGCGCAGTCATATTTTGCTTCTGCACCTGCGGCGCAACCGGCGAACCACTATTTATTAAGGTAATTATTATTTATGAGTAATCGGGTTTTAATTGGCGCTCAGTGGGGCGACGAAGGTAAAGGCAAAGTCATCGATATTTTGGCGCGTAAAAGCGATGTCATCGTTCGTTATCAAGGCGGCCATAATGCCGGCCACACCGTTAAGTTCGGAAAAAAGAAATTTGTCCTGCATTTGATTCCTTCCGGTATTTTTCACCGCGGCAAGGTTTGCGTGATCGGCGGCGGTGTTGTCCTTAATCCGTTTGCGTTTCTTGAAGAAGTTCACATGCTGGAACGCGCGGGAATTAAAGTTAAAGGCCGGCTTTTTATTTCGGATCAAGTGCATTTGATCATGCCTTATCATGGTTTGCTTGACGGGCTGAAAGAAGAGCATGCGCATCCCGGACGAGCGATTGGTACGACAAAAAAGGGAATCGGCCCCGCTTATACCGACAAAATGGCCCGCACCGGAATTCGCCTCGCGGATTTACGTTCGGAAGATTACTTTCGTTCACGGCTGGAATTTATCCTCACCGAAAAGAATGAATATCTTAAGAAGATTTACGACGCCAAACCCCTTTCTTACGAAAAAATATTCAAAGACTTTTGGAAGATTCGTTCCGCCATTCTTGGGTTTTCAATTGACGGCCCCAAGTATTTGAATGATGCGATTAAGAAAAAGAAAGAAATGCTTTTTGAGGGCGCGCAGGGAACTTTGCTCGATGTGGACCACGGTACTTATCCTTTCGTAACTTCATCGAACGCGACGGTTGGCGGCGCTATGACTGGTTCGGGTGTCGGTCCGACGCATATTGATTCTGTAATCGGTGTCGTAAAGGCCTATACCACGCGCGTGGGCGAAGGTCCTTTTCCGACTCAGTTTCCGCCGGTTTTACTCAAAGAGATTCAAGAGCGCGGCGAAGAGTTCGGCGCGACGACAGGCCGTCCGCGCCGCTGCGGCTGGTTTGATAGTGTTGTTGTACGCCACGCGGTTCGCGTGAACGGTATTACCGAAATGGCTGTCATGAAAATGGATATTTTGTCGGGCCTTGAAAAATTGAATATCGCGACCCATTATAAAATCAACGGAAAAAAGACAGCGGATTACCCGCACGGCGCGATTGAATTTATGGATGCTCAGCCGGTTTATGAAGCGATCAACGGATGGAAAGAAGATATTACCGGCGCGCGTAAATGGAAGGATTTGCCCGTCAACGCCAGAAAATATTTAAAACGCATTGAAGAGTTGATCGAAGTTCCCATCAAGATTGTCTCAGTCGGCAGCAAGCGCGATCAAACGATTATTTTATAACCGCATGACGAGCCTCGAGCCCCGTCTTCCGAGCCCCGATTCAAAAATTCCCCGGCATGTCGCGATCATTATGGACGGCAACGGTCGTTGGGCCAAGCGCCAGGGTTTTCCGAGGATTAAAGGGCATGAGGAAGGTGTCAATCGAGTCGAAGAAATTACCCGTTCCGCAAACCATTTGGGAGTGCGCTATTTAACGCTTTATGCTTTTTCCAAAGAAAATTGGAAGCGCCCTGAGGATGAAGTCGGATTTCTGATGTCGCTTTTGGCGCAGTTTTTGGATGTAAAGCTGAAGGTTATGTTTGAACAGAATGTCATTTTCCGGGTGATCGGGGAAATCAAAGATTTGCCCAGCGTGATTCAGAAAAAAATTGAGGATTGGATTGAAAAAACAAAAAATAACACGGGCCTCACGTTGACCGTAGCGTTGAGCTATTCCTCGCGTTTTGAAATGACCCGCGCCGCGCGTCAATTAGCTGAAAAAACGGCCGCGGGAAAAATACGGGCTTCGGAAATCACGGAAGAGCTTTTCGCAAACGAACTTTATACGTCCGGATTGCCGGACCCCGATCTTTTGATTCGCACAAGCGGTGAAATGCGGATCAGCAATTTTTTGCTATGGCAGCTTTCCTACGCGGAGCTGTATGTGACCGAGACTTATTGGCCAGATTTTAAAGATGAGCAGTTTCGCGAAGCTCTCGCGGCTTACGCCAAACGGGACCGCCGTTTTGGCGCACTGGCGATTTAATAAGAAATGATTACATTGGAAATTTCAAATAGGATTGGATGCAAGGCACGACGACGAAGGCTTGTCCAATGCGACAAGTCGAGGAGGAGTAACGCCGCAGATGAGCCTATTTCAAATTTCCCCAAAGGGGTCGGTCGCTTTTGGACTGCGACTGCGTCGCTCGTCCTTGACGTAGTTCGAGACACTACGCCAGCGTCCTCGCTTCTTGTCTCGTTCCAAAATTGTCTCGACCAATGCAATTATTTCTTATTAAATTGCCAGTCAGCTGAATCGCAAACGGGGGTAGAAGCATGAGTAATTTAACAAAACGGTTACCTTTCGCGGCTTTGTTTATTGCGCTTGCCGTTTACGGAATTTTTTTCGCGCCCGAATGGCTGTTTCTTGGAATCGCGATTGTACTCGTGTCTTTTGCTTTATATGAGTACAGCCTGCTCGCGCAGGCAAAAGGCTTTTGGATGCATCCCTGGCTTTTGATCGGTATGGGCGCGCTGGTGGTGCTATCGGTTTATTTTTCGTTCAGCCTCGAGGTAATTTTATTCGCGTTGGTGGCTTTCTTCGCGCTTTTTTTCACGCGTAAATCAGTAGATCAGGGTTTGGCAAGCGCGGCGCTTTTTATTTTTGGATTAATTTATATCGCCTGGTTTTTCTCGCAGGTTCTTCCGATGCGGCGTCTGCCGCACGGCGAAGTCTGGGTTTTTTTCACGATTTTAATCGTTAAAGGCGGCGATGCCGGTGCTTACTTTGTCGGAAAAGCCATCGGAAAAGTGAAATTGCTTGAGCATGTCAGCCCTAAAAAATCCATCGAAGGCGCCTGGGGGCAAATGGGGACTTCCGTTATCCTTGCCGCGCTATCTTCTTATTATCTTCCCGATATCGGAATGCATCATATTTTGATTCTCGGTATTTCAATCGGAATTTTAGCGCAAATATCCGACCTTGCCGAAAGCCTTCTAAAGCGTGACGCGGGCGTAAAAGATTCCGGTGCGATTCCGGGCCTCGGCGGTATTTTGGATGTGCTCGACAGTTTGCTTTTCACCGTGCCTTTCGTTTATTTTTATCTGACTCGTATCATCATCGATTAATGTTCTGATGACATTATGAAAACGATCGCCATTCTCGGATCCACCGGCTCAATCGGCGAGAGCACGCTTAAAATTGTCAGACTTCATCCCAAGCTCTTCCGGGTTGCCGCGCTTGCGGCGCGCGCGAATATTCAAAAGTTGGAAGAACAGGCACGTGAATTTCGTCCTCAAGTCGTTGCGGTTTATGATTCCAAGTTCGCGCTTATTCTTGAAAAAAAATTAAGGCCGCTAAAAATTTGCGTGGTGACAGGCGACGAGGGGTTGCGTGTTGTCAGTACATTAAAATCCGTCGACCAAGTGGTTTGCGGAATGTCGGGCTCGGTCGGGCTTGCGCCGATTTTCGCAGCCGTTCGCGCGGGCAAATCAGTTGCGGTCGCGAACAAAGAACCTTTGGTGATGGCCGGCGAATTGCTTTTGAAAGAAGCGCGCAAGCACGGTGCGGAAGTTTTGCCGGTAGATAGTGAGCATTCGGCGGTATGGCAATGTTTGGAAGGCAAACCCGCCGCCACAATTGCAAAACTGACTTTAACTTCTTCCGGAGGGCCCTTTCGAAAGTTAAAAGGGTCGCTTGCGAATATCAAGCCCGCGCAGGCGTTGAAGCATCCGAAATGGAAAATGGGCCCCAAAATTACGGTTGATTCCGCGACGCTGATGAATAAAGGTTTAGAAGTGATTGAAGCGGCGAATCTTTTCGGTTTTGGCTGTGACCGGGTTGAAGTTTTGATTCATCCGGAAGCGATTGTTCACGGCATGATCGAATTTGTGGACGGCTCTTATCTCGCGCATATGGGCGTGACGGACATGCGGCTTCCGATACAATATGCAATGACCTGGCCCGAGCGCCTGGTAAATCATCTTCCGGTTTTGAATTTGGCGCAGATTCGCACGCTGACTTTCGAGAAGCCGTCTTTCTCGCGTTTCCCGTGCCTGGCTCTAGGCTATGAAGCCAGCCGTTTGGGTGGTACGATGCCCGCGGTTTTAAACGCGGCAAATGAGGTTTTAGTCGATAATTTTTTGAGCCGCAAAATCGGATTTATGGATATTCCCAAAGGAATTGAAAAAACCATGACGCATCATCGGTTAAATAAAAAACCGAATTTAAACCAGATTTTAGACGCGGATCGATGGGCGCGTGAATTTACGACAGGTTACTTGGGAGCTGCCCCTGGCGCGAAGCGACGGCGGCTGGCCCCTATTAAATTCCTGCTTCCGCAGGAATGACAGAAATATTTCAAAAGATTTAAGGAGCTGTCATGTTAAGTTGGATTCCAGGATTGATTTTATTCGGGGTTTTAATCGCGATTCACGAGTTGGGGCATTTTATTGCCTGCCGTCTTTCCAAAGTTAAAGTGGAAAAATTTTCAATCGGTTTTGGCCCCGAGCTTTTTAAAATTCAAGGCAAAGAAACGCTTTATACGATCAGTCTTTTGCCGCTCGGCGGATTCGTGAAACCGGCAGGGGAGCAGATTTCGGAAGTGGAGGGAGGAAAGCCCCAGCCCGGAGATTACCTGGCCGCGCCCGTAAGTTCGCGCATTTTTATCGTTTGCGCCGGTGTTCTGATGAATTATTTCTTAGCATTTGTGCTTTTACTCGCTTTTTTCGCGATGCCGCATACCGTCCCCGCGAATGTAATCGGCGAAATCCAAAAAGATTCTCCCGCTGCCGCGGCGGGATTGATGAAAGGCGACCGCATTCTGGCGGTGAACGGAAAAGAAGTCCGGATTTTTTCAGAGGTCAAGGAAGGGATTGTTTCAACGACTTCCGATACGCTTGATTTTAAAATCGAGCGCCAAGGCGCATTCGATCAAGCGGTTCAGCTTAATGTGAGTGTTACGCCGACTGCGATGGAAAGAAAAGATGTTTTTGGAAAAAAAACCACGGAGCGCGTAGCCGGGTTTATTCCCGACGCAAGCGTGACTGTTTCCGAGCAGTATAGTTTTGCGGAGGCTATTCAAAAAGCGGCTGTGTTTGAATGGAATTACACCGTACTGAGCCATAAGGCTATTTTTTATTTAATTACGGGGCAAATGTCGCCTAAAAATCTCGCCGGCCCTGTGGGAATCGTGAAAATGAGCGGTGAAGCGGCGAAACAGGGAGCTGCCGCGCTTATCTTTCTCGCGGCCATTTTAAGCACGGGACTTGCCGTTTTTAATCTACTGCCGTTTCCCGCATTAGACGGCGGGCATTTAGTTTTTTTATTAATCGAAGCGGTTACTAAAAAGCCGGTCAGTCTTAAAATTCAGGAAAGAGCCGCGACCGTAGGATTTATTCTTTTGATGGGGCTGATGGTTATTGTTTTTTATAATGACCTTGTGAATTTGTCTGTTTTTACTAAAATCAAAGACTTCTTCCACCGTTGAAGAATTTGAGGAGTTAAAGCATTTCGTGAAATGGTCCAATACATTCATTCCGAGTTTACGCGACGTTCCCAAAGACGCGGAAGCGGTCAGCCATAAACTTGCATTGCGCGCGGGGCTCGTACGCCAGCTTTCATCCGGTGTTTACAGTTACTTGCCGCTTGGTTTCCGTGTTTTAAATAAAATTATTCAGATTGTCCGCGAAGAAATGAACCGCGCGGGCGCGAATGAGGTTTTGCTTCCGGCGCTTACGCCCGCGGAACTGTGGAAACAAACCGGCCGTTACGAAAAATTGGGCGATGATAAAATTGCTTTTAAAAACCGCGCCGGAACCGAGTTTGTTTTGGGCCCGACACATGAAGAAGTAATTACAAGCCTTGTTGCCGCCAACATTCAATCGTTTCGCAATCTTCCGATTAATCTGTATCAAATTCAAACCAAATTCCGCGATGAAGCGCGTCCGCGCTTCGGCGTGATCCGCACCAAAGAATTTATCATGAAAGACGCTGACAGTTTTCATATGGATGCGGCTGATCTTGACCGCGAATATGAAAACATGTCGAAAACCTACGCCAGAATTTACAGCCGCTGCGGCCTTGACTTCAGAATTGTAACGGCCGATTCCGGCATGATGGGCGGTACGGGCAGTCAGGAATTTATGGTGATTTGTCCCTATGGTGAAGATCATATCGCATTTTCAAAATCAGGTTATCTCGCCAGCGTGGAAGTTGCGAAACGCGCGAATCCGAATCTGGTAACGCCAGCGCCCTCTTCCTCCGCTTATGAAGCTTTTGATACGCCCAATTTGAGGACGATCGATGAACTTTCGCATCGTTATAAATTGAAGCCCGCGCAAATGGTGAAGACATTAATTTATATGGCGGACGGCAAACCCGTCGCCGCGCTTGTGACGGGCGACAGCGAGCTCAATGAGCCCAAATTTCGTGCTTTGCTAAACACTAAAGATTTGAAGCAGGCGACAAGCGAAGAAGTTCAAGCCGCGACCAAAGCCCCGGTGGGTTTTGCCGGGCCCGTTGGTTTGGAAATTCCGGTTTATGCGGATTGGGATATTCAGGGAATTGTTGATTTTACGACCGGCGCGAATCAAAAAGATAAGCATTTTAAAAATGTATGCGAAGCCCGTGATTTCAAAGTCACGGCTTTCGGAGATTTACGTAATGTGAAAAACGGTGATCAGGCCTCAGACGGCAGCGGCGCGCTTGAAATCGCGACGAGTATGGAAATCGGACATATTTTTAAACTCGGTACGCGTTATACCGAGGCTTTGAATTGCCAGGTTTCGGATGAAACGGGCGCGAAGAAAACCGTGATCATGGGCTGCTATGGCATCGGCGTGAACCGGATTCTTGCCGCGGCCATCGAACAAAATCATGATGAGAATGGCATCAAATGGCCCGAGGCGATCGCGCCGTTTGATTATCAGATATTGACGATGAACCAAAGTATTCCCGAATTGGTTAAGGCTGCCGAAGAAATTTACGCGCATTTAATTAAAAAAGGTAAGGACGTGCTTTTTGATAATCGTGAAGACCGCGCTGGCGTTAAATTTAAAGACGCGGATTTGATCGGCATTCCCAACCAAATTATTGTCGGCGAACGCGGCCTCAAAGAAGGCAAAATTGAAATTAAAAATCGCCGCACCGGCGTTGCCGCCACAATTTTATTGGCTGAGTTTTTGAAAAGTTGATCCCAAAGCCGAAATCTTCCAAGTTTAATCCTTCCCGGTACGCTCATTGGCCGCGCAAAATTATCCATATCGACATGGATGCTTTTTTCGCCGCGGTTGAAATTCGCGATAATCCGGCATTAAAAGGCCTGCCCGTGATTGTAGGCGGCGATCCGAAAAGTCGCGGCGTTGTCAGCACCTGTTCCTATGAAGCGCGTAAATTCGGTGTCCATTCGGCGATGTCTTGCGCGCAGGCTTTTAAGCTTTGCCCAAAGGGAGTTTTTGTCCGGCCGCATTTTGAGAAATATTCCAAAGCTTCCGACACGATTCATTCCATTTTTAATAAATATACTGATCTCGTAGAATCGGTTTCGCTGGATGAAGCTTATTTAGATGTGACAGTTAATAAACTCAAAATGGAAGATCCCGCGGCTTTGGCGGGTTTGATTAAGCAGCATATTCTCGCGGCGACGAAGCTCACTGCGTCCGCGGGCGTAAGTGTGAATCTTTTTCTGGCGAAAGTCGCTTCAGATCTCGAGAAACCAAACGGATTAACCGTGATCGGCCCCGAGCGGATCGAAAGTTTGATGCTTAGTTTGCCTGTCAGAAAAATTCCCGGTGTCGGCCCCAAAACCGAAGCGCAATTGCATGCTTTAAAAATAAAAACCTGCGGCGACATTCAGCGCATGGGTTTGCGTAAACTCACGGCGCATTTCGGAAATTCAGGGCCTTGGCTTTTGGAGCGCGCCCGCGGCGAATCCGACCGGGAAGTCGATCCCTTCCAGGAGCGAAAACAAATTAGCGTTGAAACCACTTTTCAGAAAGACATTTTAAAAATCGAACAGCTTGAAAAAGTTGTCGAAGAATTTGCACAAGAAGTTTTTTACGACCTGGCGCAAAACGGTAAACAGGGTGTAACAGTTACGCTCAAAGTTAAATACCATGACTTTGAGCAGATAACGCGTTCCCGAACAGTTCGCAAGCCCCTGCAAAGCGCGGCACAAATTTCAGAAATAGCATGCGAACTGCTTTATGCCAAAACACTTGCAGGCAAGAAAGCTGTCCGGCTCATCGGCGTCGGCGTGAGTGGTTTTGACGCAAAACCGGATTTAAGTGATTCTCAATTAGAGCTTTTCTAAACACGAGTTGATTGAGAGCATAAAAAAAATTCCAATTTACTCAGACAGTTGCCTCTTCGGGCAAAACTCGTAAATTTAAATTATTTTTATACTCTTTCTTCGCGGTGTGGGAGAGAGGCAATAAGCGGAGAAACAAGCTGCGCTGTGCCGGCTTACTCGAAGGTCTTAATCTTATGTGCTGCTATCTTCCTCGAATCTTTATATAGTTTCCCATTAGATCTTTTCTTGGGCGAAGCTTTTGCTTAGCCCAAGAAAATGAATATTGTTTTTCAATTACGGCTTTGCAGGAATTGAAAAAACGGAGAGGTGAAGCTAGGCGGCGGAGGTTGAAAAAGAGTGTAGGGAGATTTATTAGGTGAATTTTCGAAGGATTTATATTTTACCGCATTGCTTCTCCGCTTATTGCTTCCACCTCCTCTAGCATTAAAGTCCTCTGAAAAGTGAATTGAAAGACGAGTTTCGCGCCAGGGGACGCGACTGTTTGAGTATTTCAAATCACTTTTCAGAGGACCCATTAATGCATTTTTTTAGTTGGCGGGCTATTGGTATAAGAGCGATATTCTGCTAGACTACGCGTTCAATTTAAGGGCGAAATGGGTAAAACACTGTTTGATAAAATCTGGGACAGTCATCTCGTCAAAACGCTGCCAAGCGGAGATTCGATCATGTATATCGACCGCCATTTGGTGCATGAAGTCACGAGTCCGCAGGCCTTTGAAGGTCTGCGCCTTTCCGGCCGTAAAGTCCGCCGCCCTGAGCTGACTTTCGCGACCATGGACCATAACATTCCGACTGATGACCGCTATAACATCAAAGATCCCATTTCGCTTGCCCAAATTGAAATGCTGCGAAAAAACTGCAAAGACTTCGACGTGCTCCTTTTTGATATCACGGGCGAAGATCAGGGTGTCGTACATATTATCGGCCCCGATTTAGGAATTACATTGCCGGGTTTAACCATTGTTTGCGGAGACTCGCATACCTCAACCCATGGAGCTTTCGGAACTTTCGCGATGGGTATCGGAACGTCAGAAGTCGAACATGTTCTCGCAACGCAAACTTTGTTACAGAATAAACCAAAAAATTTCAAAGTTGAATTTCGCGGTAAATTGGGCAAGGGCGTCACCGCGAAAGACATGATCTTAAAATTGATCGGCTTAATCGGAACCGCCGGCGCCACCGGTTATGTTTTGGAATATTGCGGTGATACCGTCCGCGAACTTTCGATGGAAGCGCGCATGACGATGTGCAATATGAGCATTGAAGCCGGAGCGCGCGCGGGCTTAATTGCGCCCGACCAAAAAACTTTTGATTATATTTCGATGAAAGATCGTCAATTCGCGCCCAAAGGCGTCGCTTTTGATAAGGCCGTTTCTGAATGGAAAAAACTGATTTCGGATCCTGACGCGAAATATGACCGCGAACTGGTGATTGACGCGTCACAGATTTCTCCGCAGGTAACTTGGGGAACCAGCCCTGGGATGGTGATTGACGTCAGCGGAAAAGTTCCTGCGCCCGGAAGCCTTGCGGGATACGCACCGGTGGATGTACAGCATGCACTCGATTATATGGGATTGAAGGCGGGAACGCCGATGACCGACATAAAAATTAACACGGTTTTTATCGGCAGCTGTACGAATGGGCGCATCGAAGATTTGCGCGCTGCCAGCCGCTTTTTAAAAGGACATAAAGTTGCGAGCGGAGTCAAAGTCTTGGTGGTGCCCGGCTCACAGCGCGTAAAACATCAGGCCGAAGCCGAAGGATTGGACAAGATTTTTAAAGCGGCCGGTTGCGAATGGCGCGAATCCGGCTGCAGCATGTGCCTTGCGATGAACCCCGATTATTTACAGCCGGGAGAACGCTGCGCTTCGACATCGAACCGCAATTTTGAAGGCCGCCAGGGTAAAGGCGGCCGCACGCATTTAGTCAGTCCCGAGATGGCGGCGGCGGCCGCGGTTGCCGGACATTTCGTTGATATCCGGGAGCTAAAATGCTGAAAATGATTCATCTGCTGCGTTGCAATCATCGCTTCCTTGTGCGGCGTATTGGCCAACATACGCCTCCGCGGTCGCCTGATTGCGCCTTGCATCTAAACCATTTTGAGCATTTTCCAAAGTAGGGAATTTAAAAATGGAACCTTTCAAAGTTTTTCGCGGAATCGTTGCGGCGCTTGACCGCGCGAATGTCGATACCGATCAGATTATCGCGAAGCAATTTTTGAAATCGATTAAGCGCACCGGTTTCGGCGAGAGCCTTTTTCATGACTGGCGGTATTTACCGGACGGCAAACTCAATTCTTCATTTGTATTAAATGATCCGAAAACAAACGGCGCAACGATTCTTGTCGCGCGCAATAATTTTGGCTGCGGATCAAGCCGGGAGCATGCGGTATGGTCGGTTGCTCAGTACGGATTTAAAGCCGTGATCGCTCCGTCGATGAAAAACGGGGAATCGGTTGTGCCCGGCTTTGCGGATATTTTCCGCAATAATTGTTCGAAAAATGGTTTGCTGACTGTCGAATTAAAATCCGAAGAAGTCGACCAGATTTTCTCCGAGGCCGCGCAGGGGGTTGTAGAAATGACAGTTGATCTTCCGGCGCAAAAAGTGGTTTTGCACGGTAAACAGGAAAAGACTTTCAAATTTGAAATTGATTCTGCCGTGAAAGGCCGTCTTTTGAGCGGCCTTGATGATATCGGAACGACATTGCAAGAGAGCGCCGTGATTTCGGCCTTCGAAAAAAATTACGAAACCTATTTACCATAAAAACTCCCGAGGTTAGGAGCGGCTCCTAACCCCGGGAGTTGATTCGGGTAAATACATACAATCTACTTATATGACCAATCAAGAAAACGAAGAAATCGACATTAAAGAGAAAGGCGCGCCGGTTGACGGCGTTCCGCAAACTCTTACCAAACGGCTTTTTATTCAGCTACAGGTATTTACGGGTCTGAAAGACCTGAATCCCGTTCGGGATTTGTTGGAAAGAAACCGCATTCCTTCGACGATTTATAAAGATATTTCCGACCCCAAAGGTTTCGCGATTGTTTTAATGTCCGAAGATCCGGCTCATTTTACGGGCGCTTACCGGGATGTGCTAAACCATCCTGTCTTTGACGGATTGCGCCATAAACAGGAAATGACGATGTTAGGCCGAACTTATTCCAGCGGACGCGAGCAAAATTTAGAGGATTGGCTGCTGCAAAAGCCGCGTAAAAATATTCTCAATCCCGAACATCATTGGGCGATTTGGTATCCGCTGCGGCGCAAACCGGAATTCGAAACGCTGCCGCCCGCGGAACAGGGGAAAATCCTGATGGAACACGGAATTATCGGTATGGCATATGGCCGGACAGATTTAGCGCATGACATACGTTTGGCTTGTCACGGACTTGATCGTAATGACCAGGAATTTGTGATCGGTGTAGTGGGTAAAGACCTATTTCCGCTTTCGCATCTTATTCAGCGCATGCGCCGAACGGTGCAAACATCACGTTATATTGAGTCGCTAGGCCCCTTTTTTATCGGCCGTGTTTTTTGGCAGTCCGCCCTTTAGTCTTTTCCCTTTTCTTCCGATAATCCTGAGACGGAATAGTCCGTTTCGTCTGTTTTTGATTCTAAAGCCAATTTTTTATGCAAAATGGAATATTTATGAACCTTGAAACTCGAGACAGAGTTTTTGTTTCTCCTCCACAGAAAAAAGTAAGAATCGGTTCCCGGGTTCCCGAAGAGAATCGTGAATGGCTGAAACGCCACGGAATCGTGACTGACAAGGCTTTTTCCAACGAGCGACCATCATTTTCCCGGCCCATTTCAAGGCAGATTTTTAAAAATTCGATAATGATTATAGCGGTTCTTTTTATTTGTCTTCTTTCGGCTGCTCTATTTGAACAGCGGCGCTTTTTAACGGAACAGGTTTATTCTGAGCAATCTCGGGGGCAAAGTTTAACCGCTTCGAACCAGCATTTACGCGAAAATTTGGCGCAGCTTTCCGCGATTAGTTTGACGCAGCAGTCCGAAATGAATCGAATGGCCGGTCAGATTCAGCAAATGACGCATCATTTTCGCGCTCAACTGGGCGGACTTGAAAAAGGCGAGGCTATGTCCGGTGAATTGCGTCATATTTTTGAAAAGGAAATCGGACGGATGAGTTCTCGGTATGATCTTGAGGTAGAGGCTTTACGCAAACAGGTTTCCAAAAAAGAACAACTGATTTCCTCTCTTGAAGCAAGTTTACAGTCAATAGAGGGTCTTGTAGTTACAGCGGATCCCTTACCGAACACGGGCGGCATGACAAAGGGCTCAATCTCGGCGGTTAACCAGGATTTTCAGTTTGTGATTGTGAATATTGGTGAAGCCAAAGGCGCGCAAATCGGACAGATGGTTGAGCTTTATCATCGCGGGGGGGTGATTGGTTATGGGCAAATCGAAAAAATCTACCCCGAGTATTCCGGCGTCAAAGTTTTTTCATTTGAGGTGATAGCGCAATTGGAAAAAGGTGACACGGCTTTGTTAAAGTCTCTTTCAGGTCCAGTCTAAAACAGGTGAGGCTAATGTGTCGCGGGGAATAGGTGTTTATGTTGGGAGGAAGCATGTCGTTACCGCGCTCGTGGTGCGGACGGGAACCTCTGTCCAATTACAAAAATATTCAGTAGAGCTTATTCCGGAAACTTTGTCCAGCGAAGGCGAAAATCCTTCCTCGAAAAATATTAAAATGAATTCGGAATCTTTGACAATTCGCAAAACTCTTGAAAAAATCGGCAGCAAGGGTTGTTTTGCCGCGGTTTCGATGAGCCCCTTTCATATTGTTACCCGCCACTTCATCATGCCTGATTTACCCAAAAAAGAAAAGGCGGATGCCATACGATATGAAGCCAGTCATTTCACCCGGCTTAAGATAACCGAGTCGGTTTGCGCCTATCGCGAAAATGCAATTATAAACAACGCTATTTCTATTACCGCCAATGCGGCCAAAAAAAGAGCGATTCAAACCCTAGTGATCAATTTGCGGCGCGGAACAGTGGAGCCGGCGACGATTGAGCCCGACTATGTATCTTTTTCGCGGGTTTGTAAATATTTCGGATTTACCGATACCAAAAGCCCGCATGCCATGATCTGGATGGACGGCGATCTCAGCATTAATATGACTTTAGTTTCAAATGGCATCGTTTTTTTCAGTCAGGATTTTCGGTTGAACGGAATAGAGGCGCAAGACCGCAGCAAGCTGCATGATGAACTGTTGGGTGCCTTTCGTTACTTGAGTGAAAACGCGGGCGGTGTTAATCCCGAAAACATTTTTCTTGCCGGATTTGGAGACCTCGACGGATGGGGGGCATTTATCCAACAGTCTTTTCCCTCCACGGCGGTGAGTATTCTTCGCCCGCCGGTTGAAACAGAAGATTCGTTTGGAGCGAGCGCCGCAGTGATAGCCCTGGGATTGGCCTTAGGCGAAGTGGGCTGGAAAGCTCCTCTCGGTGAGGTTTCTCTTTTGCCCGCTGAACATAAAAAAATGCGGTCGATGCGCTTTTTTTCTTTGCTTGGATTTGCGGCGGCAGCTGTATTTTTACTATTTATTTTGATTTATTTTTGTATTCAAATGCCCATGATTCATTCGCTTGAAAAGAAAAAGGTTTTAGTGGATAAGCCGCTTTCCAGCTTCGGGACAGCGGCATCGCAAAGCGTCGAAGATTTGGAGTTTAAAGCCGCGCAGCTGCAAACACGTTTTGAAAAATTAGATAGTTTTGAAAAATCAATTTTTTCATTAAAAAGTATATTTGTTGCGATAGTGAAAGCGCTGCCGAAGTCTTTTTGGCTTCAGAAGGTTACACTGGAAAACAATTTATCGAAGATCAAATCAGCGAGATTAAGAATGCAGGGCTATTGTTTTCTCGGAGAAGCTGATAAAGAAGCTAAACAAGTTAATGAATGGGCGCAAAACCTGGCGAAAGATCCTGTTTTTTCAGTAAAGTTTGGGCACTTGGCCGTTGATGAGATTAAACAGGAAAAGTTTATGGGACGAAATATGACTCATTTTACAATCACAGCTGAGGCATGAAGAATGAAAATGATTAAAGTGACCGAGCTGCAAAAGCAGATGAGCCTGATTGCGCTCGCAGCCGTTTTTTTTATAATCATAGGTGTTTGGCTGGTGATTACGCCCGGTGTTGAAAAAATGACACGAATGCAAAAAGAAATTTCTCAAGTAGATCAAAAAAAAGCAGCGCTTCGAAGAATTGAAGATTTTAAAACTAAGATCGATTCCATCCACCCTAAATTAGATTCGGTTTCACAAAAAAACCTAGTAGTGAGCCATTTGGCCACCCTCGCGAACCGGCAAAAATTGGAAGTGGAATCCGTTACTCCGGATGCTGATGATGCGGCGGTAAAAGGCTTTTATCAGGACTTTGTTTTGAGGGTGAGGGCGTCAGGCGGATTTAAGCAGTTGATCGGTTTTTTTAGCGCCATTGAAAAAATGAGACCTCCCATTTCAGTCGTAGAAATGGAGCTGATGAATCAGCCGGCAAGCGGGCGCGGCAATAGCCGGGTTCGCTCTGCATTATCCATGTCGTTAGTTTTAAAAACCGTGTTGGTTTCTTCCAAGAGCGCAGAAAAGACTGAAACCGGAGACAATTAAAATGAAAAAATTTCTATTATTAAGCGGTCTTTTTTTTGCCGTTCATTTCTTTGCTTTTGCAGATACAAAAATCGAAGCACCGGCGCCTTTATCAAAAAATGAAACGACTGTTCCGATCGAGGACTCAGAAAAGTTAGCAATAGCCGATGACTCAGATCAGGATATCCCTGATCCATTTAATAATGGAGCCGAAGATCCATTTCAAAGCAACCCGGTGCCGGGTGAACCGATGCTCGCCGTTCAGGACCCTATCCTTCAAGGGCTCGCAATCGGCCACAACAAGTCGACGGCGGTAATTAACGGCAAAACCTATGTTCAGGGCGAAGGCGTTCGCGATGGAATTGAATTAGTTGAGGTTCGCAAGAAAGAAGCCGATATTAATTTGAGTGGCATCTTCCGAACTATCCGGTTGGTGCCTGAACTGAGAACGGAAGAAAAACCGGATGCAGGGCTGCCGCAAGCAGATCCCAGTGCTTCACAGGATTCTGTTTCAACAGTATTTGAAGAGGCTAATATGGCCATCAGTGAGGTTGAGTTAACGGAAATGACCAAGTCATTTCCCGATTCGCCTTCGGCACCCAAGAAGGAGTCCCTATGATACGCATGCGAAAACTAAAGCTGGTCGGAGTCACAATGTTTTTTTTGTGTGGATTAATTTTATTGCATGCTCAGGCTCAGGCTCAGACTCAAGATGCGTTCATGGGAACAGTGAGTGCTAAGGATGGAAGTGCTAAGGTTGAGCAGGATGCGAACGGGGCACTTTATCTGGATTTTAAAGGCGCGACATTGATGAATGTTTTGAGTTCGCTCTCTCAGATCAGCAATGTCAACTTCGTTGCGGGCAGTGAAATTGCAAAGCGGGAAGTAAATATGAGCCTTGACGGCGTCACGCTCGAACAAGCATTGCAGGCGATCTCAAACGGCAGCAACGTGACTTATGCTTTTTTGCCCGAATCAAACATCATCATGTTTCGCGCGTCCTCGGATGCCCCGCAGCTCGCGCCGCTTTATACCCGTGTTTTTAAACTGTATTTTTTACGCGCTTCTAAAATTCAGGAAATTGACGCCGGTCAATCCTCAGGCGGCGGTTCTGGTTCCACCTCAGGAGGCGGACTCCAATCGCTTAGTCAGACTAAAAATTCGACAGCTGAAGTGATTCCCATTCTTAAAATCATGGAGAAAATGCTTTCGGAGCGCGGGTCCGTTTCGGTGGATGACCGCTCCAATAGTGTTATTGTAACTGACACAGAAGACCGTCTTGATCGTGTGGCAACTGTGCTGGCTGAACTTGACCGCCCCATGAATCAAATATTGATTAATGTATTGCTTGTGGAAACATTTGAAGATTTAGACCGTGAGCTGGGAATTGAATGGAGCGGTGATTTTGGAACTTTGACGGGTGCGGGAGCCAAAAATACGAAATTCCCTTATAACTTAGGCGACAGCATTCCTTTTGCCTCAGGTAAAAGCGGAGATAACATTTTCAATAGCCTGAACGGTGACGGAGATTTTACGGCAACGGATGCGGTGGCGAATGGAAGTATTAACTTTAATACGATTACGGCACAAGCGAAAGCCTTGCAGACCGCGACGAAGTTGAAAATTTTGGCTAAGCCTAATATTTTGGTGTTGGATAATCACCCGGCAATTATTAAAATTGCAACCAATGCTGCTATCGGCTCTGAAACGGTTCAAACCTCAGCGGGAGCTGATGCCACAGCGACAAGCACGGATACCGCTGAGCGCGCGGAGGTGGGCACCATTTTGCGTGTGACACCGCAGATTAATTCTCAGGATCAAATTACAATGACAATCGAGCCGATTTTCGCGACTGTGGATACTTCGACCCTCGATATTACAACCGGCGCCAATGTCACGGGCGACACCACGGTTCGCGCATTGCGAACCACATTAATGGTAAATTCCGGGAAAACACTCGTGATGGGCGGGCTTCTTTTTAGTACCCAGTCAGACGGTGATGTGAAAGTTCCCTTTTTGGCGGATCTTCCGGTGTTAGGAAGACTATTTACAAAAGATGATAAATCGATTGAAGACCGGGAACTTGTTTTATTCTTGACCCCGCAAATCATCAAGAATCCGGCCGCGCTCAATCCGAGTTATTTACCGGATCGTTCCGAGCGATTCGACGATGTGAATGCCGAGTTTTGGAAATATAAAAAGAAAACTTGGTATAAAAACGTCGCGGCGGGCGGGCCCAAGGCGCCTATCGATTATGATAGTTTCTTTAAGGTGCGTGAAAATGCCATGGATAATATGGCGACTGAACTTCAAAAAAGCAAAGATTCCGCGATGAAAAAAGAATTTCAAAAAGCCGGACAGCCGACAGAGCTTAAATGGGAAGTTCAGTAAAATTTAAATTTGAAATTCTAATGTCTAAACCTGCCTGCCGGTCAGACAGGAATTTTCCGTCCTTCGGCGGAAGATATTAGGATAGAATTTCATTTATAGGGTTTAACGGGGCACAATTTTAGCTTGCTGTCATTGCGATGGAGCGTAGCGGCCGAAGCAATCTGACGCTTTTTGTCATTCCCGCGAAGGCGGGAATCTAGACTGGATCCCCCGATCAAGTCGGGGATGACACTTCGTGTCAGATTGACGCGTCGGTTTTCTAGCAATGACATGCAGAATAAAGGCAAAAAGCTTTCACACGGCATTTAGGTTTAGCTATTTAAAGAGGATTCAATTTGCGGCTCAATATTCTATTAGGTGACTTGCTCAAAAATAAAGGGCTTCTTTCCGATGATGAGCTTTTGAGGGCTCTCGAGGCGCAAAGCGAAGCGGGTGAGCCGTTGGGACAAGTTGTGGTTCGTCTCGGATTTGTCAAAGAAGAGGATTTGCGCAAAGTTCTTTCTGAACAATTGGGCATGCCGTTTCTCGGTGCGGATGAAATTCACCCGCGGCTTGATCAGCGCCTTAAAGAATATATTCCCAAAGATCTCGCCTTTGAGCATCTTATTTTGCCGCTTGAGCTGAAAGATGATCAGCTCAAAATCGCATGCGCTAAAACACCCGACATTATTGTTTTGGGAGATTTACGAAAAATTACCGGTTGTGAAATCACAACTGTACTTGCCGGCAAAGATGACTTAACCCGCATTATCGATCTTTTTTACTCGACGACTAATTTGCAAGAAGTCGTGACTTCCTCCGAGTTTTCCAAGGCAACGGAATCCTACGCTGAAAAGAAAGGCGAAAAGCTCAAAGACGTTGACATTCAGGATGCCGACGCCGCGCCGGTCATCAAGCTAGTGGATATGCTTCTGAAGCGCGCCCTCGATGATCGCGCGAGTGATATTCATATTGAACCGATCCATGACCGCATTTCAATTCGCTATCGTGTGGACGGCACTTTGTATGAATTGCCGACGCCTCCGCGCGAACTGCATATGGCGCTTGTTTCGCGCATTAAAATTCTTTCCAAGCTGGATATCGCGGAAAAGCGGCTGCCGCAGGACGGATCGTTTTCCATTAACTATAAAGCGCGCAAAGTTGACGTTCGTGTTTCAACGATTCCGGTGGTTTCGGGTGAAAAAGTAGTTATGCGTATTTTGGATAAGCGCGTGGAACTAATGAATATTAAGTCGCTTGGTTTTACTCCCGAACAAATCGGTATTTTTGAAGAAAAGATTCAAAAACCTTACGGCTTAATTTTCGTAACAGGGCCGACCGGCAGTGGAAAATCGACCACGCTTTATGCCGCTTTGAACCGGCGTATTTCTCCCAAAATTAATATTTTAACGATCGAAGATCCGGTTGAATATCAAGTCAACGGGATCAATCAAGTTCAAGTGCAATCAGAAATCGGGCTCACTTTTGCCGCGGGCTTGCGCGCGTTTTTGCGTCAAGATCCCGATGTCATTTTGGTGGGTGAAGTCCGCGATCAAGAGACGGCCGAAATTTGTATTCGCGCCGCGTTAACGGGGCATTTGGTGATGAGCACACTGCACACCAATGACGCGGCGACAGCCGTAACCCGTCTTGTCGATATCGGCATCAAACCATATCTTGTCGCGGGCAGCTTGCTGATGATTGTAGCCCAGCGGCTTGTGCGTAAACTTTGCCCGGATTGTAAACAAGCCGATCCGATTGACCCCAAAATTAAAAAGGACTTTGGAGTTATCGCGCCCGTTGTTTTTAAGGCGAATGAAAATGGATGCAAAACCTGTCACAACATCGGCTATTGGGGACGATTGGCGATTTATGAACTTTTACCGATTGACGAAGACTTGCGCCGTGCGATTTCTAAGGGCGAAGATTCCGATACTTTACGTGAAATGGCCAAGAAAAAAGGTTATCCGACGCTTTTCAAGAGCGGAATTGAAAAAGTCAACGAGGGCCTGACTTCGCTTGAAGAAGTCATGAGTATTGCGTATGTCTAATTCATCGCAACCATCCCAACCCCGGGGGTTAGGAAAATTCCTAACCCCCGGGGTTGGGATGGTTGACATGCTTTTTTTAAGGAGCGGCAAGAATGGCTTCTGATTCTGGTTCCGCCCGGCGCAAGTTTGAATGCCGGGTACGTTCACGCGCCAATCCGCAGGATATTGAAGTCGTTGTCATTGAAGCTGCAAATAAAGAAGAGGCAGTTTTTCGCCTGCAGCGCGACGGCAATTTAGTAGTGTCGGTGCGTGAGCCCAACGCCTCAAACCGCGCTGTTAAAGACTCCCTGCAAAAGATACTTTTTGAAAGTAAACGCCAAAAAAGCAGCGCGCTGTTTAATTCGGTTTCAACCCGCGAGCTGATTTTCTTCGCGGTTCAGCTTTCGACTTTGCTGAAAGCCGGGATTGCGCTTGTGCGCGCGCTTGAAATTCTTCAAAAAGGTACGCCGAACGGTTATTTTTCGAATGCCATTAAAAAAATGGCACAGTTCGTCAGCGAGGGACATTCGCTCGCGGAAGCAGTCAAGAAATACCCTAAAATTTTCCCTTGGCTTTGGATGAGCTTAGTCGATGTTGGCGAAATGTCAGGGACCTTGCCCGATGTTTTAGAGGAAGTCGGCCAATATCAAGAAGCCTCCGAGCGCGTCAAAGCAAAAGTCATCTCCGCTCTGTTCTATCCGGCAGTGCTGTTTTTTATTGCCGGCGGCGCAGTTCTGTTTTTAATGATGGTCATTATTCCGAAATTCGAAGCCATTTTTAAAAGCCAGCAAATGACTCTTCCGGCGATCACCCAAATTGTTTTATCAATCAGTTTGATCTTAAAAAATTATTTTCCGATTGTTGCGGGCTTTGTGATTCTTATCATATTTATTTTTCGCGCTTACGCTAAAAGTCCTTTGGGTAAAGTAGCAACGGCAAGAAACATGCTCAAAATGCCTGTCTTTGGGAATATGCTCATGCAAGTTTCAGTGGTACGCTTTTGCCGAGGGCTTTCAACGTTGCTGAAAGCCGGTATTCCGCTTTTGAAAGGTTTGGAAACTGCATCAGTTCTGACTGGCAATGCTTATATCCAAAAACAGGTTGATCAGGCGCGGGAATCGGTTTCGCAAGGGCATGGGCTGGGCGTTCAACTGGAAATTCGCAAGGCATTTCCTGTTTTTATGACTCAACTTGTGAGTGTGGGTGAAGAAACCGGAGAAATCGCTCCATTTTTAAAACTTTTGGCCGATTATTACGAAGAGCAGGTGAGTCAACTATTGGCAAGACTTTCGACGCTGATTGAACCAATTATGCTTGTTTTCATGGCGGCTGTTATTGGTGGTATTGTCATTTCAATCTTTTTGCCCATCGTACAGTTGTCAACAGGAGGTAGTTAATCTGCTATAAATTGCTATATTAAGATGATTTGACATTAGAATTTATATTGGTTATATCTTTATTAATCACTGAACTAAGTATTGTTGGTAGTTGTTTCAATAAAAAAAGGAGAGTAAGTATGAAAATGAAAGCAAACAAAAAGGGTTTTACCCTGGTGGAAATCATCATTGTGGTCGTCATTTTGGCGATTTTAGCAGCCTTGATTTTGCCACGGTTATTAGCTCAACCCGAACGTGCGGTTATTAATGAAGGCCAAAACATGCTGGGAACCATACGTAAGGCTCAAATTGGCTTTGCGGATACCAATGGCGGTGTTTTTCAAAACTGTGCCGCTGCTGCCTGTACTGCTGCCGAATTGGCTAATTTAGGTGTAGTTATTCCGAACTTAGGTGCCGGAAATAACCATTACACTTATGACTGCAATAACATTGCCGCAGGTGCGGGGCCTCCGCCTACGCCAGCAACATTCAATTGTGTTGCAACACGCATTGCTGGTCCTGATGCAGCTGTTGCGCCTATTTTAGGTTCAACGATCGCGTTGAATGAAGCGGGAGTATTTGTTTGCGCTGGTGGATATGCTCTGTCAAATGCAGCCAATCCAACAGCTGGTTGTCGTTCATAATTTCTTGAGTGAGGGTAAAGCCACCATATTGGTGGTTTTACCCTCACTGTGCTTTTAGTGATTTTTAGACCTTGTTTAACCTATTAGATTTTAGCTACTCAAGCGGCTTGAGAAATAAATGAAAAATAAACACACAGGTTTTACGCTGGCCGAGCTTTTAATGGTGGTTGTGATTCTCGGGATTTTGAGCGCGGTGGCTCTCCCCAGATTCGCGCCCCAAAAAGAGAAAGCTTATGCCTCGGAGGCGGTCGGGATGCTGAGCGCCATTCGGCAGCTCGAAGAAGCCTATCGCCTGGAAAACGGGACATACTGCGATCCGAATGGCGGCGCAAACCCCTGTGGCGCTGCCGGTGCCGACGGTTGGTCGGATTTAGGAATGACCGTCTCGCCGAATAATCTTTTTTGGAATTATACCGTCGTTGCGGGAGCGGCAACTTTTACCGCGACTGCCACTCGTCTAAGTAATAGATGGAGCGGCAGTGCCGCCTACCCAGTAGCCCCAGCGCCGGGCCCCAGCGTTACATTGGACCAAGCCGGAGTTTATGGCGGGACGCATCCCAATGTTCCTGCGTAAAGTTTATCGCGCGGGTGGATTTACGATTGTGGAAGTATTAATTACGACTGTTATGGTTGCGATACTTGCCAGCCTTGTAGTACCGCGCTTTATTAATCAAAACGAAAAGGCGATTGCTTCCGAAGCTGTGGCAATCATGGGCGCAATCAAACGTGCGGAGTACCAGTTTCGAGATGAAAGTCCCACCAACGCTTTCTTTGATTTCGCTGATCAGTGCACAGCCGCTAATTTGATAGCTATTCCGAATAACCTCGGGCTTAATCTGGCTGATACTTGTGGGGTGCCCGGGGTGCCTCGAAGGTGGACGTATCAGGTTGCCGGCGGAGTTATTTTTGCATTCCGCGGCATTGCCGTAGGCCCAAATTTCATTTCTCAGGATCTCACTACAGGCGTATGGAACGGAGCTGGCACATTTGCGCCCGGAACTGCGAATTGGCCCAACCTGCTGTAGTACTTGGCACACCCGGGGTTGCGGAACGCATCCCCGGGTGTGTGTGAAGCGGTTTTTGTATATTGTTTGAGTGAGATAATAAAAATGAGATCTTACTTTTTTTAGAAGCGGTTTCATAAGTCGTCATAAGTCCAATAGCTACCGTCATCGCGAGGAACCCCATACGGGTGACGTGGCGATCTCTCTCTACAAAAGCGAGATTGCTTCGCCTTCGGCTCGCAATGACATTATGAATAAAAAACTTAGAGATACTTATGAAACCGCTTCTAGTAACCATTTAGGAGATGTAATTCGGTTAGAGGGGTGCTTGAGCGGGCTAACAGAGACACTTCTTGCCGTTCGAGACGGGGGACGCGCTCAGGGTAAGCTAACGACTGAAGATTACCTGCGAAGACTAAGTCTCTAATTACTTACGACAATGGAATTTTAGCGGCTTTTAAAACAATGTTTCCAATGATAAAATACGATCGTTTTAGACAGGCGTTTGTGAAGGAGGCCGCATGAAAAACTGGATTGTTTCAGATAAAGAGCATTTGGGTGGAGCGCCGCGTGTAATCGGGACAAGAATTTCCGTCTCGTTTCTTTTGGAAAGCATGGCGGCTGGTTTGACGATTCAAGAAATAGTTGAAGCTTATCCTACGTTGACGAGGGAATCGGTGCGTGGCGTACTTGGGCAATTGGCCGTTGAAAAAAATAAAGCGGCATGAAGATTCTGCTGGATGAAAATATGCCGCATCTTCTTTTGGCAGATCTCCGCTCCGAGGGGTATCAGGTCGAATCCGTTCATTCTCTTAGTATTGCCGGTGTTAAAAATGGAGACCTTTATCGGTTTGCCAAGGATCAATTTGATTTCCTTTTTACCAAGGATGTTGCTTTCAATGAATGGGCGAGGAACGTTAAGGAAGATCATCGCGTTAAGTATGTTCTTGTGACATTCGCGCAAGCGTCTCAAGAGATTTTTGTGAATCATTTTATGAGCGCTTTTCGCAAGACTAATTGGTCGGATTTTATCCACGGAAATTCTTGGCCCAACTAAAAATATTTTCATGATCATCGGTTAAAATTTCTACAAAAAGAGAGTTCATGCTAAATAAACAAACCATCTTGTGCGAAATTCGTAGTCATCGTAAGGAAATTGATCTGCTTGGCGTCGAGCGAATTGGGCTTTTTGGCTCGTTCGCCCGCGGTGAGGAGTCCCCGCAAAGCGACCTTGATTTTCTTGTAGAATTTAAACACAAAACTTTTGATAACTACATGGGACTGCGCGATTTGCTTGAAAGTTTATTTGCTCGCAAAGTTGATTTAGTCATCAAAGAATCGGTTAAGCCCCGCCTGCGTAAAAAAATATTTTCGGAGTTAGTTGATGCCGCGTGACCTGAGAATCTATCTCGAAGATATGTTTGAGGCCTGTCGCCGCGTTGCTGAATACACAAAAGATTCCCCAGTCGCACAACTTTCACAAGATATTAAAACGCTCGATGCTGTCGTTCGAAACCTCGAAATTATCGGAGAAGCCGCCAAAAAAATCCCGTTAGAATTTCGTTTAAAGCACCCTGAAGTTGAATGGAAGAAAATCGCAGGGCTGCGTGATATTTTAGTTCACGAATATTTTGGAGTCGATGCCGAGATTATTGGGGACGTGGTGAAAAGCAAAATACCTTCGCTTGCGGCAAATCTAAAAACCCTCCTCTCATTACCTGACGCGACTGAATTGTAGTTACAGTCTTGGGTTGATGATTTACTGTTTGGCTGTGGGGGGGCAAATGATTGCAATTCTTTTTGCATTTTTAATAGAGCCGAGATAGTGTTTTATTTTGAAAAAACGATAGACGTGTAATGCGCCGTTTAGCCGGACATTTGGCGCCTCTGTCGTCAAAAAGATGAGTTTGCTTTGAGGCTGCGCGGGTATTTACCATTTGGATTGTATAACGCGTTGCGCGCATTGTTATTACTTTATATAGCTTAATATAACAACAGAAATCAAATTATTGATTAGCAGTGTTAACAGTGTTAGGTTTTGTTTGAGGATACTTACTATAGTTATGAAAAAACTCATTTTACTTTCAAATCGGCAATCGGGAATATACACAGCCAAGAGCTCATCTGGCTTTAGTTTGTTGGAAGTGCTTTTAAGCGTGACTTTGCTTGTGACCCTCGCCATGGGTACGGCGGCAGCGTTGACTTTTTCCGGCCGCGGTTCGGCTCGCAATGTTGAGCGCGTGCAGGCGCTCTTGATTGTTGAAACAAAAATGGCTGAAATGCGCCGCGCTTATTTCAAGGAGGGTGTTTTTCCGACCGGGGAAGACAGCACTGCGGTTCCTCTCGATATGCCTTCCGCGACAAAACTGACTGTCAATTGTTTTGAAGAAGACAATGTAACGCCCTGCAATTTTACTATCAAAATCGGCATGCGGCGAATTGATGTCAAGCTGGATTGGGTCAATAAGCTGGGCCAAAATCAAACCACGAGTATCGTGACTTATGTATATCGCTAAACATTGGATTCGTTCGCAAGCCGGTATGACATTACTTGAAATGGTTTTGGCGATGACCATGCTTGCGATCGTGACTTTGGGAGCTTCCGGTTTTGCGACGGGAACATTGCGGGCTTCAAAGATGGGACAGCAAAAAATGAATTTGCAGCAAGACGTAGGTTTTACTTTTCGCCGGATTGAAAATAGTATGCTGCAATTTCAAAACGGAAGAGATTTGCGTTATGTGGTCAGTTTTGTTTTTGGCGCGGCGGGTGATTTGACCGTAACCATGGGAGTTGCCGATGCTTTGAGCCTGAACTTATTTTTTATCAGAATGGTTTACTCTTCGGCCGTGAATGGAACCAACCCCACTAAAACGAATTATATGGAAACTCAAATTTTTGCGATGGGGCCAGGGATTACTCCGGAAAGGTTTATGATCAATGGTTTTAAGCCGTGGGCTCGGCTTAAAGATTATGATCTGAGCGGGGTCATTGATTCAGTCGACGCGGCAAAGCGCACAGCTTGTTTACAAACTTTGACCGCGGAAGCGTGTTTTGATGTGACCGAATGTGCGGCTTCCGCTGTAGGCGCGAACCATCATTTCGGTTATGGTTCGCCGTCCCTTTTGAAGAATGTTTCGCAGGCCTGTTTAGATAAAAGCGTTTTTCCTTTCATGGAGCTTTCCAAAGATCGCGCGCTCTATTATTTCAGCTTTCAACCTTGGAATGAAAGCGCGCATATGGGCGTGAACGCGCAAAAATTGCCGGGCTTTACAAAAACCATTGCTTTGCATCCTGTTGAGTAAATTTAAAATGAAAAAAAATTATATCCAAACTAATCAAAAAGGTTTTGCGCTGGCGATGGTTCTTTTTTTGGTTGTGGGCATCGCGTCTATCATCACCGGTGTTTTTTTGAATTTGTCGCGCCATCAGCGTGATAGCGGGCGCGGGATGAACAGCGTGAGCGCGCATTGGGTTGCCGAATCGATTCTCGATGCCGGAGTCGCGGAGTTGAATCGATTCGTCAGCTCCGAATCACTGCTGCCGGAAAGCGGCCATTTAAGCGGAATCAAAACGCGGGTTTTGGGGCATTTTAATGCGAATCCGGTTTTTGCGGGTTTTGATATTTCCGTTTTAGAGATGACGCAATTGCCGGATGACCCGGTCAATCCGGGCGTAAATAATCCGGCATTTAACCGTTATCAGGTTCGCACTCACGTGAAGCACGCGTACACCAAAGCGGAGGCTGTTTTAACGCAGAATATTCAGCTCGGCAAAGGCAACATTTTTGATTATGCCGCTTTTTATGAACATGATCTTGAAATTACGCCCGGGCCGTCGGCGGAGTATCAGGGGCCGATTTTTACAAATGGAAATGTTTACTTAATGACCGGAATCAATCAAACGCTCACACTTAAAGCACCTGATTTAATTGCAGGAAACCCTCCACCGCCGAATGTCGATTATGTTTTAAAATCCGCCGGGAATATTTATTTTTATTATAAGCCGGTTATCGCCCGTAATTATATGAGCGACGTTAATCCGCAATATTGCCGAGGAGTTCCGGAAGCATATTTGTACCCGGCCGGGAAAACTAACAACGGACTTTGTGATGGCACGGGATATGAAATTTATTTTAGAGATTATTTGGATCTGTTAAACCCTGCGCTTCAAAATAAACCGCGGCCGATGGTTTATTATTTAAAAAATGAAATTTATGATTTAAATGATCAAGAAGATAGTTGGCAAGAACACGGAATTTACATTCAAAGACGAAATGGATCACAGGTTCAATTAAAGTTTCCGAA
>JAYSWD010000176.1:0-9720 GCA_043718225.1 Candidatus Omnitrophota bacterium | reverse complement strand
TTCGTAAAGATCGCAAAGAAGAAAAGTATTCAATTTATGAGCTGCACCACCATGAGCAAGGCGGCCCCTTTCCTGAAAGAAAACACAATCTTTACGATGCAATGCACGACTCCAAACAATTATATAAAGAGTTTGAAAGGTTAGGTGAAGTCCTAAAAAAATGCGGAAAGCGTTTTTTTAACGATGACCCAAAGCTTTGGGAAGATCTAAGAAATCAAAGAGCTTCTATGTTGTTAGCACAGGAACATGCTTTGTTAAGCACGGATATAGAAAAAGCTTTTAAGCAAAAGAAATGGCAGAAAGTAATCAATCTTCTCGAAAAGCGAAAAGCCAAACTTGCCACACTCGACATAATGCGATTAGATTACGCGCGAAAACAGATTAACTTACCAAAGATAAATTAACGCGTTTCGTTGCTTGTAGGCTCATCTAAATCAAGAATAGATACGGAGAGAGAGGGATTATCGCCGCCCTTCGTTTATGTGTCGCTAGTCGCGGCCATTCACTCCGGGGCGGGCACTCGCTCCTCATAAAGACTTCGCTTCTTTCGAATCTGACATTAAGTCAGATTCTCTTTCAGCGTAGCCTTACTTTATGTCGTCACTCACTTCGAATCCCTGCTATTATTCTCAAATGAAATAAAAAAGCCCCGATAAACGGGGCTTATTATTTCAACGGAGAGAGAGGGATTAACGCCGCCCTTCGTTTATGTGCCGCTAGTCGCGGCCATTTCACTTCGGGTCGGGCACTCGCTCCTCATAAAGACTTCGCTTCTTTCGAATCCGACATTAAGTCAGATTCTCTTTCAGCGCATCCTTACTTTATGTCGTCGCTCACTTCGAATCCCTGCTAGTATTCCCAAATGAAATAAAAAAGCCCCGATAAACGGGGCTTATTATTTCAACGGAGAGAGAGGGATTCGAACCCCCGATACCCTTGCGGGTATAACAGTTTTCAAGACTGTCGCATTCAACCGCTCTGCCATCTCTCCAAGAAAAAGAAAAATACGGAGGGGGGGGGATTTGAACCCCCGGTAGCGCTTGCGCGCCACAGCGGTTTAGCAAACCGCCGCACTAAGCCGGGCTATGCGACCCCTCCAAAGGAAAAGCAAGATAATGTATGCAAGAGCGCGTATTATAGCAAAACAATTTTAATTTAACCCAAATTTATGACTGAAAAAACCCCTGAAGAAAAAATAGAAAACGGAATGCAGCCATTAGACGCGCTGTTGACAGAGTTGAATTTAAAAAACAGCGATCTTGTTGAAAAATCCATCGAGCAGCTCTCGCATAAAGTTGTCGCCAAAGCACGCAAGGGCCGCAAACTGACAATTAACGCAAAACATAAAGTTCTGAATGCGTTGAATGCGCTTCAAACGCAAAAAATTTATAAACTCAAAGATATTTTTAATTACTGAGCGAAATGAAAAAAATAATCGTCGTTTCTCTTTATGTTTTTCTTGCCGCCACGCAAGGTTTCGCCGGATTGGGAGATTTGCTTAATAAAGCTGTTTCTTCGGCTTCAACGACGCCGCCTTCGGAAACAAAAATTGCGCAAGGCCTAAAAGAAGCGTTGCGTGTCGGCACCGAAAAAGCCGTGGCATTAACCGGCAAGCAGGATGGTTATTTTAAAAACGAAGCGATCAAAATCTTGCTGCCCGAAAGGTTGAAAACCGCGGATGCTTTTTTACGCAAAGTCGGGATGGGCGCGCAAATGGACCAGCTTGTTTTAAGTATGAACCGGGCCGCCGAAGCCGCAGCGCCGCAGGCAAAATCAATTTTCATTGATTCTATTTCAAAAATGACTTTGCAGGATGTTCAACAGATTTACAAAAGCGGCGACACCGCCGCGACGCAATATTTTCAAGCAAAGACAACCCCCGAACTAATTAAGCTTTATCAGCCCGTAGTTCTAAAAGCCATGGCTGATAATCAGGTGTCAAAAACCTATCAGGGAATTACCGCAAAATATAACGCATTGCCGGCCGCAAAAATTTTGCCTGTCCCCGATATTAACGACTATGTTGTTAAACAATCTTTGAATGGCTTATTCAAAGTTTTAGGCGAACAGGAAAAAGCCATACGAAAAGACCCCGCCGCGCGCGCGACTCAGCTTTTAAAAGACGTTTTCTCCCAAGCGAAGTAATATTGCCCTCTATACAGTCCTGCCCGTTTTCGTTATACTTTTGCCTCTTTTCGGCTTTATAGATTCATGCCCGTTCCGCCTCGCTAAGCTAGGACGGATCCGCCCTTGAATTGTTTTTACATTCAAGGCGGAAGCTCATTTATCGCGCCTCAGGCGCGTAAAAGAAACGGGAGCGTCAGACGCGGATCAAAGCGTCGCTAAACGAAATTGATTTGAAAAAGCATCCTGCGCCCGTAGCTCAATTATCGCGCCTCAGGCGCGTAAAAGAAGCGGGAGCGACTGACGCGGATCAAAGCGTCGTTAAACGAAATTGGTTTGGAAAAGCATCATGCGCCCGTAGCTCAATTGGATAGAGCGTCTGACTACGGATCAGAAGGTTTATGGTTCAACTCCATACGGGCGCATTTTAATTTTCTGAAAAGAACCGTCTGCTGCGTTATAAGTTCGCGTCCTTGTGCGTCATAGGTTTCACTACGGCTCCGCGGCCGCTCACTTATGCCTTGCATTCAGGTTCTTTTGAGAAAATTAATGATAAGATTTGTATGAAGTTGAAGAGAGCCGCGCAATTCATAAGGTTTTGCGGAACAAGAAACTGACTTAATGTCAGTTTCGAGAAGCAAAGACAAGGCGCGGCGAGTGGCCGACCTGAAGTGAATGCGGCGGCTAGCCGGCATGAACGAAAGGCGCCAACTCCACACGGGCGCATTTTAAGCTTTTTATAACAGGAGCATTCATTGCGGCGCAAAACCGCCGGCCTCACTTCCCGACAAAACCGCCTTTTCATAAAAAATATTCGTTATTTTTGCCGCAGCGAATATAATCTCAGCGTGAACAAAAAGTTTCCCAATAAAATCCGCATTCCATTTCGCCTCAGCGGCACCTTTTTTCATTTAAATTTCCGGAGAAGCCTATGAGCCCGGGCAAAGAACCGCAGGACAGCCTTGCCGGCGAGCTTCATCAGGTTTTTTTGAAGCATGAACAGGAAAAAGAAGCTGAAAAAAAGAAAAGCGCCGAGCTTTTTGATATTTGTAAAAGCCTGCAAACCCTCTTAGACGAAACCCGTGCCGAGCAAGTTAGTGAAAAGAATGCCGCGAAACAAAAACAGGAACAGCTGGAAGCCGCGCTGGAGACTCAAAAAGCCGAGCTGCGGACAAGCATAGATACCGGTGTCCGGACTGTCCAAGCGTTGGAAAGTCGCGCAAAAGATCTTGAGAATAAACTGCAGGCGCTTGGCGGACAGCAGGCTCAGCTCGAGCGGGAAACGGCCCGGCTGAAACAAGAAAAAGAAAACGAGCTCCTAACTCACAGCGCTGAGCAGGAAAACAGCCGTATTGCCGCAAAGCAAAAACAAGAAGAGCTTGAAGCCGCGCTGCAAACCCAAAAAAACCGCCTTCTCGAGAGTGAGAAACAAAACAGCCAAAAACAAGCCGAATTGTTGGGCCGACAAGCTAAAGACCTTGAACAAAAGCAAAATGATTTCGACAAGCAGATTTCCCGGCTCAAGGCCGAGGCGGCGGAAAAGATAGCCGTGCTCGAAGAAATAAAAAAGCAAAACGAATTTTTATTAAAAGAAAAATCCGTGGAATTAGAAAAAGAACGTGTGCGGGCGGAAATCCGGTGGGAAGAGTTAAGAGAAAGAAAAGAACAGGAAGCGAAAACAGCCGAACAAAAACTATGGGAACTGACAGCGCAGAAGACACAGCTTGAGCAGGAAACCGCGCGGCTGAAAGAAGAAAAAGAAAAGCAATTTCAGGACCTGAATCAACTAAACGATAAAAGCAGCGAGCTTGACGAGGCGGTCAAAAGACTGACACTAGAGATGTCAGACAAAGAAAGCGTGCACAAGGCGCGCACGGTGGAACAGGAAAGCAATCTTCTTGCCGCCCGCCAGAAACAGGTTGAATTACAAAATGGCCTCGATGCTGCTGTCCGGGAAGGACAAGCGCGGGAAGACCAAATAAGAGAACTCGCGCTGGAAACAGCGGGATTAAAAGAAGAACAAGAAAGCGAACGCAGGGTACACCTCCTAGAACAGGCAAACAGCCATCTTGCCACAAAGCAAAAACAAGAAGAGCTTGAAGCTGCCCTGCAAATTCAAAAAAATCTCTTTCTTGAGCATGAGAAAGAAAATAACCAAAAACAAAGCGATCTGCAAATCCGCATTGATAACGGCGCCCGCGCAATCCAGGCGCTGGAGGCGCAGGCAAAAGAACTTGAAACAAAACACTTTCAAGCGCAGCGCGGATGGGAAGAGACAAGAGAAAAAAATGAACAGGAAGCGAAAGCTGCCGAACAAAAACAGCAAGAACTTATCGGGCAGCGCGCGAAGATTGAGCAGGAAGCCGCGCACCTGAAAGAAGAAAAAGAGAAGCAAGCGCAAGAGCTGAGTCAGCTGATAGACAAAAACAACGAGCTTGTTGAAAAAGCAGAAAAGCTTGAGCTGGAGATGGCCGCCAGAGAAAAAGAAATGAGGGCTTATAGCGCTGAACAAACAGATAAGCTTACCGTTGCAAGACAGCAACAGGAGGAACTCGAATCTGCGCTGCAAGCGCAAAGAAACCTCCTGCTGGAGCGCGAAAAGGAAAACAGTCGAAGGCAAATTGAGATGCAAGAAAGTATAGATGCGCATGCCCGGACTGTTCAGGCCGGCGAAAAGCAGATCAACGACTTCGAACAAAAACTTGAGGCACTTAAAGGACAGCGGACCGAGCTTGAGCTGGAAGCCACCCAGCTAAAAGAGGAAAAAGAGAAGCAGGCGCGGGAGCTGAATCAGCTGAACGGCGAAAACAGCAAGCTTGATGAGGCGATTAAAAGACGAGATTTAGAGATAGCCGCAAAAGAAAGTGAGCTCAAAGCTTACAGCACCGAACAGGAAAGCATTATCGCTGCCGCAAAACAAAAGCAAGAAGAGCTTGAAGTCGCCTTGCAAACTCAAAGAAATCTTCTGATTGAGGGCGAGAAGGAAAACAGGCAAAAACAAGCCGATCTGCTGGATCAGCAAGTCAAAGATCTTGAGCAAAAGCAAAATGATTTTGACAAACACATCGCACATATTCAGGGCGAGGCTGTGGAAAAGATCGCCGCGCTTGAAGAAGCAAAAAAGCAAAACGAAATTTTATTAAATAAAAAAATCGTCGAGCTTGAAAGAGCGCATGTTCAAGCACAGCAAACGTGGAAGGAAGAAAGCGAAAAAAAATTAAAAGAAGCGGAAGCAGCCGCACAAAAAATCCAGGCCCTTATGGACCAGCGCGCAAAGCTTGAAGCGCAGTCCGTTAGGCTGAAAGAAGATAGAGAAAAGCGGTCCCAGGAATTGAATCAGCTGAGCGGTAGAAACAGTGAGCTTGATGAAACAGTAAGAAAACAAGAGCTGACAATTACCGAGCTGAAAACAACCGGTGCCGAACAGGAAAGCTGTTTTCTTGAAGCTCTAAAAAAGCAAGAAGCTCTGGAAACTGCGCTGAAAAGAGAACAGGAAAAAAATATCGAGCTTCAAAATGAGCTTTTCGGGACAAAAGAGAAAATAAAAGAAACAGAAAGCATGTTTGAGCTCGCGGTTGAAGAAGCCGGGATTCAGAAAAAAGAATTCGAACAAAAGAATAATGATTTTGAAGACGATATTTCACGCATTCAAGCCGAGGCGAAAGCCGAAATCAAAGCGCTGGACGATATAAGCAGACAGAGAGAACTTTTATTGAAAGAAAAATCAGCGGAATTGGAAGCCAGCCGCATACTTCTTTCGCGGACGGAAACCGAACTGCAGGACAGTCGCGCCGCGGCTGAACAAGCCCAAACGGAATTAAGCGCCCAACTTCAATCCGCAAAAAACCATCTCATTAAGAGCGAGAACGAAAACAGGCAAAGACAAAGCGAGATGCAAGTAAGCATAGATGCTCATACCCGGACTGTTCAGGACGGAGAAAAGCAGATCAAGGAGCTCGAACAAAAACTGCAGGCACTGATAGGGCAGCGGACCGAGCTTGAACTAGAAGCCGCCCGTCTGAAAGAAGAAAAAGAGAAGCAAGCTCAAGAGCTGAGTCAGCTGATCGGCAAAAACAACGAGCTTGTTGAAAAAGCAGAAAAGCTTGAGTTGAAGATATCGGAAAAAGAAAGCGCACACAAGGCGCACAGTGCCGAACAGGAAATCAATCTTCTTGCTTCTTGGCAAAAACAAGAACAATACGAAAAAGAACGCATTCAGGCTGAGGGCCGGTGGGAAAAGCTAAAAATAAAAAATGAACAAGAAGCGAAAGCATCTGAGCAAAAGCAGCAAGAACTTTCCAACCAGCACGCGCAGCTTGAGCAGGAAACCGCCCGTCTGAAAGAAGAAAAAGAGAAGCAGGCCCACCTGCTGAGCCAGCTGAACAGCAAAAACAGCGAACTTGACGAAACAGTTAAAAGATTAGAACTCGAGATTTCAGCCCGAGAAAGAGAGCTGATCGTTTACAGCGCGGAGCAGACAGATAAACTCACCGCAGCAAGACAACAGCAAGAAGCGCTTGAGGCGACGCTGCAAACGCAAAAAAACCTTCTCATTGAGCTCGAAAACGAAAACAGGCAAAGACAAAGCGAGATGCAAGCAAGCATAGATGCTCATGCCCGGACTGTACAAGCCGGAGAAAATCAGATCAAGGGGCTTGAGCTAAAGCTGCAGGAAATTGGCGGTCAGCGGACCGAGCTTGAACTAGAAGCGGCCCGTCTGAAAGAAGAAAAAGAAAAGCAGTTTCAGGAGCTGAACCAGCTAAATGATAAAAATAGGAAGCTTGATGAAATAGTTAAAAGACTAGAAGTTGCAATCTCAGAAAAAGAAAACGAGCACAAGATTTATATAGCCGAACAGCAAGAAGTGCTTGCTGTTGTAAAACAAAATCAAGAAGAGCTTGAAAACACACTTAGAGCAGAAAGGAAAGATCTTGCCGAGCTGAAAACAGAGCTTTCTCAAACGAAGGCCGTGGTAAACGAAACAGGCAGCCTGCTTGCGCGCATGACAGAAGAAGCGGGAATCCACAAAGAAGAATTTGAGCAAAAAAACAGCGACTTTGAAAATAAAATTTCACGCATTCAGGCTGAAGCGAAAGCCGAGATCGAAGCATTGGATGAAGTAAAAAGACAGAGCGAGCTTTTATTGAAAGAAAAATCAGCGGAATTGGAAGCCGGCCGCAGACTGCTTTCGCGGACAGAAATCGAACTGCAGGACAGCCGCGCCGCGGCCGAACAGGCCCAAGCGGAATTGAGCGCCCAACTTCAAGCCGCAAAAAATCAAATCATTGAGCTGCATAAAAGGAATGATGCCGCCAAGACCGGTTTTGACGAACTAAAAACCGCGCAAATGAATGAGTCGCTGGCATTTGAAAATAAAAGACAAGAGTTTCAACTCGGCCAAACGCAGCTTCGAGAAGAAAACCAGCGGCTAAGCGCCGAAATCGCGCGGCAGCTTCAAAAATTGCAAGAGCAGATTGAAAAGAATTCGGAACTGGCGCGCGAAGGCGAAAAACGGGAAGCGCTGCGCGGCAAAATAGAAACAGAGTTGAAACAAAAGGCTGAAGCGAGCAGGGTCGAGGGCGAAGCTTTATTAGAGTCAAAAAGCAAAGAATTAGAAGCCATCCGCTTGGCGGCGGAACAGAAACAAAAAGAATTGGGCGAAGCCATCGCGGCGGAAAAGAACCGGATTACGATTTTGGAAGGCAAGCTTGCAAAAACCGAAGCAGCAACGAAACAATGGGAGGAACTGCAAAGCCAGGAAGCCGAAAAGACGAAAAGCCTGCAGCGCGAGCTTGAACAGAAAGAAAAAGAATTTGAAGATGAAAAGCAAAGGTTGAACGCGGAGGCCGAACAAAAAAACGTGAAAATCCGCCAAAGCGCGAACGAAAATACGGTTTTAACAGCGCAACTTGAGAGTCTCGAAAAGGCCAGGCAACAAAGTGAAAAGGAACTGGTCGCGCGCGCGGAAGGCTTTGAAGCCCGCTCCAAAGAATTGCAGGATTATTTATACGATCAAATGGGCCAAAAGAAAAAAGAAATCGAAATGCTGCTTCAAGAAAATCTCGCTTTAAAAGACCAGGGCGAAAATCTGACGGAAAAATACGCGAAGCAGAAGCAGTTTTTCGAGAAACAGGAACAGAAGAATAAGATCGAGCGTGAAGAACTGGGGTATCAAAAAACCGAATTGATGCTGAAAATAAGCGATTACCAGGCGCAAATCAACAAACACGAAGACCAGAAAAAAAAGCAGCAGGAAAAGTATGACGCGCTTGAAGCGGTTAAAAACACTATTTTTATGGCGCTGAAGAAAGAAAAGGAATGCCTGTCGGAAGCAGGTATTTCAAGTGAAATGCTTCAAAGAAAGCTGGCTGAAGCATATGAAGAAATAAAAGAAAATCTTCAGACCATTGAAAAACTGAAACGCAGATTAAATGAGATTGCAAAGGACAATGAAAACAAAATAAAAGATATTATTTCCGAAAATGAACCGTGGAAAACCAAAAGCGCGGAGCTTTTAAGCGAAAGTGAAAAACTTACCCGTGCTTTTCAGGAAGAAGTGAAAAGGACTCTTCATCTCGAAGCTGAGCTGCGCAAAGTCCAAGCTTCTCTTCCTGCCGCTAAAGCCAAAGAGCTGGCGCCGGTTCAACAGGAGACTAAACCGGTAGAAAACAAAAAAAGCCTTTCTCCCGAAGAAAAACTCAGCGGCCTGGAATTAATTTTGGCGCTTGAAGACCAAAACACTCAGGCGAAGAAAAAGACGTGATGGAAAATCTTCACGAACATTTCATGCGCGAAGCGCTTAAGCAGGCGATGATCGCTTTTGATCGCGGCGAAGTTCCGGTCGGAGCGGTAGTGGTTTACAAAAACCAGATCATCGCGCGAGGATACAACCAAATGGAAACCCTGCATGACCCCACCGCGCATGCTGAAATGATCGCCATGACTTCTGCTTCGGAAAAACTCTCTGAAACAAGCGATAAGCACCGCGGATCTTTAGAGGGGTGCACGCTTTATGTGACCATGGAATGCTGTCCGATGTGCGCGGGTGCGTTGGTGATCACCAAATGCTCCGCGCTTGTTTACGGAGCGCGCGATCTGAAAGCCGGAGCCTGTGAAACGCTTTATAAAATTCCGCAGGATGGCCGCCTCAATCACCGGCTGAGCATGCTCGGCGGTGTCATGGAAGAAGATTCCAAAACGCTTTTACGCGAGTTTTTTTTAACATTGCGGAAAGAGAAAAGATAAAAAGTCGGCATTGGGATTGAGCTTCAGCTCAGACCAAAAACAATTATGGGATTAACGGCGCCCTGGATTCGTGTCAGCTGGGCGCTGCACTCATTCCAGGCTGGCCACTCACCGCGCGCCTGGTCTTCACTTCTTCCAAACTTGACATGAGGCAACTTTGGATTTCCGCGCAGCCGGATGAATTGCGCGGCACACTTCGAATCCCTGCAGCCCCAAATGAAATAAAAAAGCCCCGATAAACGGGGCCCTTATTATTTCATCGGAGAGGGTGGGATTCGAACCCACGGAACCCTTTCAGGTTCACACACTTTCCAGGCGTGCGCACTAGACCAGGCTATGCGACCTCTCCAA
>JAYSWD010000175.1:0-9750 GCA_043718225.1 Candidatus Omnitrophota bacterium | reverse complement strand
TGGCAACAGGCTTTTTTTTAGCGCTGCCTCTCTATCTCAGTTATCAAATGGGAATGAGTTTGGCGGCCCTGATCGCATTTGCATTGGCGGCGCTGATTCCCGCCTCGGATTTAGCCATTGCCTTGGTGAACCGCGGCATCACGGGATGCATGGGCCCCAGGCCCTTGCCCAAACTGGATTTTAAAAAAGGAATTCCCGCCGATTTCCGCACTTTGGTGGTCATGCCGACTTTGCTCGCGAATCCTCACGCGATTCAGGAAAATCTTGAACACCTGGCAATTCATTATTTAAGCAACCCCGAAGGTTATTTGCAATTCGGCCTTTTAACGGATTGGACCGATGCGCCCGAAGAGCATGTCTCCAATGATGACGAACTTCTCCGCGTCGCGCAGGAAGGCATAAACAAATTAAACGACTTATACGGCCCGGGCCCTGAAAACTCGGTCCGTTTTTTTCTTTTCCACCGCAAACGGATGTGGAATAGCGGAGAAAATGTTTGGATGGGCTGGGAACGTAAACGCGGCAAACTGCATGAATTGAATCGTTTGCTGCGCGGAGATGCTGCCACCTCATTTATCCCCGCTTCTTCCGCATCCATTCCCAGGAAAATTCGTTATATCATCACGCTCGACGCCGATACTCGATTGTCACATGGCACGGCGTATCGATTAGCCGGCGCCATGGCGCATCCGCTTAACCGGCCGCTTTTTGACCCGGAAACAAGGCGTGTCATCGACGGCTACGGCGTGATGCAGCCGCGGATTACTCCCACGCTTCCGGTCGCGGGCGAAGGTTCATTTTATCAGCGGATTTTTTCGGGTCCCGCGGGAATCGACCCTTATGCGTTTGCCGTTTCGGATGTCTATCAGGATCTTTTCCGCGAAGGCTCTTACATCGGAAAAGGTATTTATGACCTCGACGCGTTCGAATCGTCGCTTGCCGGGCGTATTCCTGAAAATAGTGTGCTGAGCCATGATCTTTTTGAAGGACTCCACGCGCGCGCCGCTCTTGCGACAGACATTGAATTTTTCGAAGAGTTCCCCGCTCATTATGAAGTCGCGGTATTACGCAGCCACCGCTGGGCGCGCGGCGATTGGCAGCTGCTGCCGTGGATAGCGGGACGGGCTTCAGGCGCCGGCAATACCGAAAAGTCAGCGCCCTTCCCTTTCATCGGCCGCTGGAAAATGGTGGATAATCTGCGCCGTTCGCTTTCCACGCCGACTTTATTCTTGACGCTTCTTTTCGCGTGGAGTTTTCCTTCTGCACCCGTCGGAATTTGGATGGCTTTTATTCTTACGGTTCTCCTGCTCGTTCCGATGCAGCTTTTTTTAACCGGACTGCTGCCGCTCCGGAAAAAAATCCCTCTGCGCCGTCATTTTCAGGCCATCGCCGAAGATTGTTCCGCCGCTTTTTGCCAAATCGTTCTCGGGCTTGTTTTTCTCGCGCACCATGCCGCCGTAATGACCGATGCCGTCCTGAGGACGCTTTACCGGCTTTTCATCACTCATAAAAAAATGCTCGAGTGGACTTCCGCCGCGCTTTCCAAAAAACTTTTCGATTACCACCTCAGCGGCTTTTACCAGCGCATGCTCAGCGCCCCATTGATGGGTATCATGGCGCTCCTGCTCATTATAGTTTTTCACACGACCGGACGATTCTGGCTCGCCGCGCCGTTTATTTTTTTATGGATTATTTCTCCTTGGATCGCCCGCCGTATCAGTCTTCCCATTCACGTCTCCGATACCGGCAAAAATTTAACCCCCGCGGACCGCCTCTATTTCCGGAAAATCGCGCGCAAGACATGGCGGTTCTTTGAAACATTCGTCAATGCGGCCAATCACTTTCTGCCGCCCGATAATTTTCAAGAAATACCCGAGCCTGTCGTGGCTCACCGCACTTCTCCGACCAATATCGGGCTTTATCTGCTTTCCGTCACCGCGGCCCGTGATTTCGGATGGCTTGGGATTTTTGAAACGGCGGAAAAAATTGAAGCCACGCTTCAAACCGTTAAAAATTTAAAAAAGCATCAAGGCCATTTATTCAATTGGTATGACACTCAAACCCTCGCGCCGCTCGGCCCCGCATATATTTCGACGGTGGATAGCGGAAATCTTGCCGGCCATTTATGGACCCTTTCACAAACTTGCCGGCGGCTTCGGGACGCGCCGCTGCTTACGGCCGACAATTTGACCGGATTTCAAGATGTCTTTTCCATGATTATGGAAGCGTCCGCTCATGCCGTCGACGAGCGCCGCACGGAAACGGTTACGGGAGTCCAGCTCAATGAAACTCTCGCGGCGCTCCGGACAAATATTTTTATGTTTCCCACTTCTCCCGCTGAATGGAATCAATATCTCGCGAAGCTGCTGAAGAATGTGGACACATTGGTGGATATCGCCCGGGCTTTGGCTCATGGGCACTCTGACCGCTCTAAAAATGAGTTATTGAAATGGTCGGAACTTTTGCTGCATCAGGTTGAAAGCCATTCAAAGGATTTTGAAAATCTGCTTCCATGGGGCAATCTCACGGCTGAGTTTATTGCCAGCCAGACTTTTTCTCTGTCTGATATTCCTTCTTTCGCCGCTGAAACTTCCCGCCGGCTGGCTTCCGCAGAAATTCCAAACCCGGAGAATCATTTAGAGCATATAAAACAGAAAAAGAATTGGGGGAAATCTTTGGAAAAATCGTCCGCGCTTTTGAGCCGCCTCACCGCACTCGCCCATCTATGCGATGAACTGGTAAAGGATATGGAATTCGGATTTTTACTGGATCCCGTCAAAAAAATATTTTCTATCGGTTATCAATTTGAAGATAAAAAACTGGATACCGGATGCTATGACCTTTTGCCGTCGGAGGCGCGCCTTGCGAGTTTTATCGCCATTGCCAAAGGTGATGCTCCTGCGGCGCATTGGTTCCATTTAACCCGTTCTTTAATTTCTGTCGATCATTTTCTCATTCTTGTCTCATGGTCCGGCTCCATGTTTGAATATCTGATGCCGTTTCTGGTCATGCAATCTCCCAACCACAGCCTTTTGGACCAAACATGTCGCCACGTTGTCCGGCGCCAAATTGCTTATGGCGCGGAACGCGGTGTGCCTTGGGGAGTTTCAGAGTCGGCCTACAATGTTCAGAATCTTCACCATACTTATCAATATTCCAATTTCGGAGTCCCGGGACTGGGTTTGAAACGGGGACTTTCGGAAGATTTGGTCATTGCGCCTTACGCGACAGCGCTGGCCGCGATGGTCGCCCCCGCGGAAGCTGCGAAAAATTTCAAGAATTTAGAAGTTCTGCATGCGTTGGGACATTATGGTTTTTTTGAGTCACTTGATTTTACTCCCGCACGCCTTCCGAAAAATCAGAAAGTCGCCGTTGTGCAGGCTTATATGGCCCATCATCAGGGTATGACCTTGGTTTCATTGGCGAATGTTTTGTATGACGGGGTTTTCCGTACGCGCTTCAACGCGGAACCCAAAGTACAGGCAAGCGATCTTCTCCTGCAAGAACGGACACCGCGCGCGGTTACCGTGGTCCGCGCGCTTCCCGAAGAAGCTCATCGTCAGGTTAAAGAAACTATCCCTTTAGTATTACGCCGCTTTCATTCTCCGCATGATGTTGTTCCGCGCACTCATTTACTTTCAAACGGCAATTACAGCGTGATGATGACCGCCGCCGGTTCGGGATATTCACGCTGGCAGGACATTGCCGTCACCCGCTGGCGGGAAGATACTACCCGGGATGCCACAGGAACTTATATCTTTCTGCGGGATGTCCACACGGACGATGTTTGGTCCGCCGGTTATCAGCCCACAGCGGCTGAGCCGGAAGCCTATGCCGTTGATTTTTCGGAAGACCGTGCTGAAATTATCCGTCAGGACGGCACGATTGAAACCACACTGGAAGTGGTTGTCTCGCCCGAAGATAATGCCGAAATCAGGCGCGTCACGATTAAAAATAAAGGTTCTTCCGCGCGTGTAATCGATGTGACTTCTTACGCAGAAATGGTTCTGGCTCCGCAAGCAGCGGATGTGGCTCATCCGGCTTTTTCTAACTTATTTATTCATACTGAGTTTGTGCCCGAGGTCAATGGCTTGCTTTGCAACCGGCGCGCCCGTTCCGATCATGATGTATCCCCCTGGGCCGGACATGTGCTTGTAGCGGAAGGTGAAATTTTAGGAGACGTTCAATACGAATCAAACCGCGCGCGGTTTCTAGGCCGCGGCCGCGGTCTACGCAATGCTATGTGCGTGATGGACGGTAAGCCTTTATCGAATAATGCGGGCGCTGTGATTGATCCGATCGTGAGCCTGCGCTGCCGTATTCGTATCGAACCGGGCGAAAAGGCGCGCGTGACTTTCACAACGCTTATTTCCGCTTCGCGCGAGGAAACCATGGGGTTGGCTGATAAATATCATGACCCCGCGATGTTCGAGCGTATCGTGACTTTAGCATGGACGCATGCGCATATTCAGCAGCATCATTTGGCGATGGAGCCTAGCGAAGCCCATCTTTTTCAGGATTTGGCAAGCCGCATTATTTATTCTCATAACGGCCTCAGACCTTCGCATGACACGCTCAAATTAAATAACCGCGGTCAATCTTCCTTGTGGGCGCTTGGTATTTCAGGCGACCTTCCGATTGTGCTTGTAAGAATTAATGAAAATGACGAAGCCGGCATTATCCGCCATATTTTACGCGCGCATGCTTATTGGCGCATGAAAAATTTGGCCGTAGACCTTGTCATTTTAAATGAACGAGCCTCGTCTTATGCGCAGGATTTTCAGAATGCCTTGGAAAATCTTGTGCGCACGGCTCAAACGGTTCTCAAACATGAAAACGCGAATCCGCGCGGCAGTATTTTTGTGTTACGTGTCGATATGCTCAAAGAAGAAGACCTTATTTTACTGCGCACAGCGGCGCGCATTACCCTTCAAAGCCGGCATGGCTCCCTCACCCAACAAAACGAACGCCTTGAGGAACCCACCGAGTTTAAAGCCGCGCCGCGCCGGAAAGCAAAGCGGGCGCAGCCCTCTCAGCCTCTTCCTGAAGAAATATCCCGTCTGCAGTTTTTTAACGGGCTGGGCGGCTTTTCACCCGACGGAAGCGAATATGTGATTGTTTTGGGAACAGGCCAATGGACACCGGCGCCCTGGATTAACGTGATCGCGAACCCCCATTTTGGTTTTCAGGTTTCAGAATCAGGATCGGGTTATTCCTGGGCCGGGAACAGCCGCGAAAATCAAATTACTCCCTGGTCGAATGATCCGGTATCCGACCCTTCGGGCGAAATTTTTTATATCCGCGATGAAGAAACGGGAGAAGTCTGGAATCCTACGGTTCTGCCGATCCGTGAAGAAGTTTCACCCTATACGGTGCGCCACGGGCAAGGTTATAGCCGGTTTGAACACGCCTCTCACGATATTAAACTTGAACTTCTTCAATTCGTACCGGTCAATGATCCGGTTAAAATTTCACGGCTCAGCATTACTAATCTGTCCGCGCGCGCAAGAACTCTTTCCGTGACCGCTTATATTGAGTGGGTGCTGGGAAACTCGCGCAACAGCGCCGTGCCTTTTATTATCACCGAGTCAGATGAAAAAACGGGTGCGGTTTTTGCGCGAAATCCATGGAACACTGAGTTTTCCCAGAGAGTCGCCTTCGCTGACTTCAACGGAAAACACACAGCATTCACGGCTGACCGTGTCGAATTTTTAGGACGGAACGGAACTCTGGATCTTCCGGCGGCTCTCGCGAAAAATACCGCTTTATCCGGCAAATGCGGCGCGGGATTGGATCCTTGCGCGGCGCTTCAGCAAACTATTCAATTAAAACCGAATCAGCGCATCGAACTTGTTTTTTTTCTGGGCCAGGCGGAAAATCGCGATAAAACAATCGAACTCATCCGCCACTACCGCACGGCCGATCTCGATGCCAAACTTTCCGAAGTAAAAAAGAAATGGGATGACATTTTAACGGCTGTGCAGGTGCGTACGCCCGACCGCTCGATGGACATTTTGCTCAACCGCTGGCTGCTTTATCAGAATCTTGTATGCCGACTTTGGGCGCGCTGCGGTTTTTATCAGGCCGGCGGCGCTTTTGGCTTCCGCGATCAATTGCAGGATGTTCTCGCGCTTATGGTTTCGGGACGCGATATCGCGCGCGAGCAAATTCTGCGTGCCGCGGCCCGCCAATTTCCGGAAGGCGACGTGCAGCATTGGTGGCATCCGCCGTCCGGGCGCGGCGTACGCACAAAAATTTCCGACGATTTGGTCTGGCTACCTTATGTCGTGAACCATTATTTGACCGTCACTGGCGATCAAAAAATTCTGGAAGAATCCATTCCCTTTCTGGAGGCCCGGCCGATTCCCGAAGGCAAAGAAGATGTCTATTATCAGCCCGCGATATCGGCCGAAAGCGCGACACTTTATGAACATTGCGCGCGGACTTTGGACCGAAGCCTCGCGGTCGGAAGCCGCGGCCTGCCTCTTATCGGCACAGGCGACTGGAATGACGGCATGAACCGCGTCGGACATGACGGCAAAGGCGAAAGTATTTGGCTCGCCTGGTTTCTGCATACGACATTGTGGGAATTTTCAAAAATCGCGGAAGCGCGCGGCGATTCCGCGCGTGCCGAAAAATGGCGCCTGCATGTCGGAGATTTGAAAACCGCCGTTGAGCGGAATGGCTGGGACGGCGAATGGTACCGCCGGGCCTATTTTGATGACGGCACGCCTCTGGGTTCTGCCTTAAACAAAGAATGCCGCATCGATTCGATCGCTCAATCCTGGGGCGTGCTTTCGGGCGCCGCGGATCCGGCGCGCGCGGCGCGGTCAATGGCTTCTCTTAAAGCCAATCTTATCCGCAAAGAAGATAAGCTGGCTTTGCTCTTAATGCCTCCTTTTAATAATACCAAACCCAATCCCGGATACATTCAGGGTTACATTCCGGGAGTACGCGAAAATGGCGGCCAGTATACTCACGCGGGAGTATGGGCCGTTCTCGCTTTCGCGGCCCTCGGAGACGGGAATACGGCGGGTGAACTTTTTTCGATTTTAAATCCCATCAATCATGGCAGCACACGCGCGGATATTCACCGTTACAAAGTTGAGCCTTATGTCATGGCGGGAGATGTTTATGCAGGCGCTTCGCATGTCGGACGCGGAGGCTGGTCCTGGTATACGGGCTCCGCGGGGTGGATGTACCGCGCGGGCATTGAATGGATTCTCGGATTCCGTTTGCGTGAAGATAAACTTTTTATGGATCCTTGTATCCCCTCCGCCTGAGACGGTTTTGAGCTTTCCTTTCACTACCATTCGTCCAAGTATGAAGTCAAAGTCGAAAACCCGCAGCATGTCTCGCGCGGAATTCAATCGATTGAAATGGACGGCAAACCCGCGCGGCGAGCCGAGGGTATTTTGCTTTTAAATGACGGCGCGAACCATTCCATTCGCATTATCCTCGGAGTAGAAATAAAGCCCGCTTCAACCCAAACGAACGACAGGCAAAAAACCCTGCGTTCCTAGAAATCGTTTTGCATGCTTTGCTCTCATAAGCTTTCTCAATTATAAATCACTTTTCGAATGCCGCCACGCGGGGCGTCCATTTGATTAGTTTTTAAATTTCTGTCCGATTTTCCATACAAATCACAGCAATAATCTTACAAAGAATAGCCCGCTGGACGATTTCCCAAGGCATCTATTTGGCACAAGAGAGGCATCTCCACTCTGTAACAAAGGAGAAATATATATCTACTACTAAAACCGCCGCGGAACCTAACACACCGACCCAGCTTTTAAGGGCTGATCATAAAAAAGTAAAAAATTTATTTTCTGAATTCGAAAAAGCCGAAAGCCCACAGCAGATGAAAGAGATTTACGAACAAGTCGCGAAAGAGCTTAAAGTGCATACTCAAGTCGAAGAGGAAGAAGGCGAAATGTTTCCTAAGTTTGACAAATCCTCAGGCGACAAAAAAGCTCTGCTTGAAAAGATGCTTGAGAAAAAAGAACCATTGGAAGAGCAGATTTCCTAAATCTTTTCCGTTCATAATAAAAAAGCCATAGGGCACAAAGCCCTATGGCTTTCTTTATGGTGCGGGACATGAAGAAAACTGGTTCAAGAAAACTTAAAAGACAGCCGCTGCGACGTGAAAATTTAAATGGAAGCTCTAACCTCTCCCAATCGACGGCGGCCCTTTTTCTAAAGAATTAACCGGTCCCCTGGGGGGAATTTGCCTGATAATTTTCGCGGGGTTGCCAGCAATAATCACATTCGAGGGAACGTCTTTTACGACAACCGAGCCGGCTCCGATTGAGACATTGTCTCCGATTGTTATGGGCCCGATAATCACGGACTGCGGGCCAATAATTACATAGTTGCCAATTTGGGGAGGCCTGCTCCTGATTCCCTCGGTAGATGTTTTGTTGCCAATGGTTGTGGAATGCGCCAAGATGCAATGGTGGCCAATAACGACATCATGGTGCACAACGACGGAGTGTCCGTGAAAAAGCCCAAGCCCTTTTCCGATTTTGGTTCTCCATGGTAATTCGATTGATAGGAACCAGCCAAAAAAAAATGAACAAAAAAAAGAAAAAAACCACAAAATAAAACGGAAGGGCTTAGGCAGCTTATTAAGCAGCTGGCACAGCCGGAAAAAAAATAAGACAAGCCGGGATTTTGCTTCGTGGTTTGCTTCCCAATCCTGAAATAAATAATCTTTGATTTTTGTCATAAATGTTTATGGTAGCAGTATGAATTGAACGTAATTTAATAGCTATCGGGGAATCACTATTTCGGAAACTGTTAACACAATTATAAATTACTCATAGTGCGTCCAAAGACGAATGACTTTGACAATCTTTTCTTTGGTAACCACCTGACAAACAATACGATGCTGAATGTTAATTCGACGAGAATAAGCTCCCGTTAAATCACCAACCAACTTTTCATAGGGCGGCGGATTTTGGAAAGGATTTTTTTCTAGAATAGAAAGAAGATCTTCCGCCTTAGATTTCAACCCCGACTTAACAAGTTTCTTGGCATCTTTCTGCGCATGCTTTGAATAAACTAAAGTCCACATTACCAATTAAGTTTTTTATGATACTTAGACGCAGGCGTTTTTAACCCCTCGCGGATAGATTCGCGCATACCAGGAATAGATAAAAGATGAAGCGTTTCTTGAATTGCGCTCCAATCTTCCTGAGAAATAAGTACCGCGTCTGCGTCTTTACCGGTAATTTGTATCGGCTCGTGATTCTTTGCCACAATACGCAACAAACCATACAAACTTGCCCGAGCTTTACTAGCTGTCATTGTTGTCATTTTTCACCTCAGCCTAAAGCGTACCACTTTGCGTACGAATAGTCAAATAGTTGGTTTTCATCCTCTGAGCCTTCCCAACCTCGAGATAACCTCGCTTCAAAAGGCCCATTTGAGCCAGTAGTACCTCCGCTCTCTCCGAAAAAGTATGCTTCGTAAAAAATCTGCGAACGTTTAACAGGCAACAATATGGGGATGATGCGCCTATAAGAAGCCCCGAAAACTGCTTCCGTTAGCATGGCGTTAGCATGGCGTTAGCATAAACGTAAAAGGGCTTGCAGCGAATTGCTGTAAGCCCTTGTTTATATGTGCCGGAGCCAGGATTAATGCCGTGCCCGAAATGAATAAATAGTTGGATTGGAGCCTTGGGATTTGGCTCCCTCCGTTCATGTCCGCTAGTCGCGGCACTCACTTCAGGTAGCCTCCCGCCGCGCG
>JAYSWD010000174.1:0-1086 GCA_043718225.1 Candidatus Omnitrophota bacterium | reverse complement strand
CAACACAGAAGGAAAAAAGATCATGAAGCTCATCACCGCACAGGAAATCCAGAACATGGACAAAAGCGAGCTGGCGAAGTTCTTTGACAACCTGTCACGGGCGCAAGTCCAAAGAGAAGCCGATGAAGTCCGGTGGAGCCGGTCAGTCGGCAATGTTGACCTGAAACTGGATTTGTATTCCGATTACGCCTTCGATTAAGGCTTGAATGGCTTAAAGAAGTGTTTCGATTTCCAGACGGAGCGCAGGCGGCGGGATTTCGAGCGCCGGTCAGTCGTGGGCTTGGTTTTGCTCGGGGATGAAAAGAAACGTGAACTTATCTGTGCGGCGGCCTTTCCACGGCCGATGAACCGCGAAATGGTGCGGATAGACTGCGCGGCTTGGTTAAATATGGGCGTGATATTTATGGCGGGAATGGGAATGAGCGCCGTAAAGAAGCGGGATAATGGCTCTGCAACCTGTTTTATAAAGCGGCTCGGTTCTGGTTGCAAAAAACGCGAGCTGCTTAAAGGGAGCGTTTCGGCGGGTCTGGTTCATCCGGCTTTTTGGTGCGGTCTATCTCGAGCTGCTCCCTCTCCATCTGTTCGAGGTTTTTCCGGGCGGCTTCCTGCTCCCGTTTATACCTCTCCAGCTCGGCCTTATTGCGGATTTCCTGAGCCGATATTTCTTGTCCGTGGCGGTGCTTCATCTCCTCTATGGCCGCGTCACGCTGTATCTTCCTGGTTTCGATTAAAGTTTCCCGCTCGATGCGCTGGCGGGTTTTGATTTCATCTATCTTCTGCTGGCGCTCGATGCGCTGCTGTTCAGCGGCTGCTGGGTTCCATCGTTGCTTGACAATGTCAGAGAATTTTTTAACCCAATCATCGGAGTGCTCCTCTGCCTTCCGATAGAAGCGGTCAAGCTCGAGTTTTTGCACCCTGCGGCGGGCTTCAAGTAATTCCTCGGTGTCGGTCTTGTGGGTTTGCTTGAGGCGCTCGATTTCTGTTTCGTGGCGCTCTTTCATTTCACGCGATTGCTTGGCGTTTCTTTGCTTGAGTGCGGCTTCCAGTTTTTCAAGCTCCGGGTCTTTCTTTTCCGGTTCTGGTTTC
>JAYSWD010000173.1:0-3213 GCA_043718225.1 Candidatus Omnitrophota bacterium | reverse complement strand
ACCATTTAGTTACCCACGCCCCTCTTTTTATGAATTTTTAGGTATTGCGGTGTACCCCAAATAGTTTGGGAAGCGCTTTTGGTGAAAGCAGATTATGGTTTTTAAAACCCCCTTGAAATATTTATTTTCTATAGATGGAAACGTTGTCAAACCCGTGACAGAAGGTGGTGTTTTTGCCCAAGACTATGAGAGAACAATTAAAAAAATGACCAGTCCAAAAATCTGGTGCTAAGCCGGTCTTAAACCCGAAGAGCAAAGAAGTGCGTATTCCGGAGCGTAGCTGCCACCTATTCCGGTCGGGACCTGCCACTCATTCCGGTCCTAATCTGCCACCTATTCCGGCCGTGACCTGCCACTGATTCCGGAGTTACCTGCCACCCTGGTTTTCGGGGCGAAACCGACGTTTCTTTTTGGAAATTAACAAAATATCCGAGGCTTACAATCCCCCCTTTGAAGATCCAAATTAAAGGGGGACGCATGGCGCGGAAGAAACGTAAGGGAGAGGTATCTATGCGAAAGATTCGTGAAATTCTAAGGCTGCTCGCAGATGGAAAACTGACGCAACGAAAAGTCGCACAGAGTTGCGGGGTTTCGCGGCCCAGCGTGGCCGAATATTTAAGCCGGTCTAAGGCATTGGGTTTAAGTCTGCTTGAACTTGTGGAAATGAGCGATGGCGATTTGGAGCGTTTGTTAAAACCGGAGGAATCCAAGGTCGGGAGTCTTCACCGTCCCCAACCCGAATGGAGCAAGATCTATGAGGAGTTGAAAAGGAAATCGGTGACGTTGCAACTTTTGTGGGAGGAATACAAAGTATCTCATCCTGAGAAACATTATCGGTTGAGTCAATTTTGTGAACTCTATCGCCGGTGGAAGAAAAAACTGGATGTGAGTTTGAGGCAGACGCACAAGGCGGGAGAAAAGTGTTTCGTGGACTATGCCGGGCAAACGGTTGCAGTGACGGACCCTGTAACGGGAGAGGTGCGGCAGGCACAGATTTTTGTGAGTGTGCTTGGCGCGAGCAATTACACGTTCAGTGAAGCGACATGGGATCAGAGTCTGGAGAGTTGGACTGACTCGCACATTCACGCTTTCGAATATTTTGGAGGAGTGCCTGAGATTGTGGTGCCGGATAATTTGAAAGCGGGAGTTTCGAAAGTTTGCCGGTATGAGCCGGATTTAAATCCCACTTATCATGAGATGGCGGTGCATTACGGGACGGCGGTGATTCCGGCACGTGCGCGGCGGCCGAAGGATAAAGCGAAAGTGGAAGTGGGGGTGCAAATTGTGGAGCGCTGGATTTTAGCGGCTTTGAGGAACCGAACTTTTTTCAGTCTTCGCGAACTCAACCTCGCAATCCGTGAATTATTGGAAAAGCTGAACGCTCGTCCTTTCAAGAAATTAGACGGCTGCAGAAAGTCGTGGTTTGAAACGATGGAGCGTGCGGCTCTGAAACCTCTACCTGCGGAGCGTTACGTGCTAGCCAGATGGAAACGAGCGACGGTGGGAATTGATTATCACGTTGAGCTTGAGGGGCACTATTACAGCGTTCCCCATGGATTACGGCAGCAAGAGGTGGAGTTGCGTTATACCAGCACGACCGTTGAAATCCTTTTCCGGAGTAAGCGTATCGCGAGCTATCTACGAGATTCTCGCAAGGGCCGGCACACGACTCAAAGCGAGCACATGCCTGTCAATCATCAGCAATATCTGGAATGGACGCCTTCGCGAATTTTGAATTGGGCGGGCACGATGGGAAAAGCGACGCAGAAAGTGGCTGAGGAAATCATGACAAGCCGGGAGCATCCGGAGCAGGGATACCGGTCTTGTCTTGGGATTTTGAGGCTTGGGAAACTCTACGGCAAAGATCGACTTGAATCGGCGTGTGGGAGAGCGCTTGCGATTGGTTCGGCTCGGTATAAAAGCATTCGTTCGATTTTAGAAAATGGATTAGACCGTGAAGCGGTGCCTGAATCAAAGCCCGCGCAAGGAATTGTGCACAGCAATCTCCGCGGTGCTGACTATTACGGCTGAGCGAATTAAAAGTAGAAAAAGACAAAAAGATTTATAAAAACCCGAAGGAGCTAAAAATCATGTTAAGAATTCCAACGTTAGAAAAAATGAGAGAGTTAAAATTTCACGGCATGGTCCGGGCTTTTGAAGAGCAGCTCGCATCCTCGCAATATACGGAGCTTGGCTTTGACGAAAGACTTGGATTTTTGATCGACCGTGAAAAAATAGAGCGTGAAAACCGGCGGCTCAAATCCCGGCTCACGCGTGCTAAGATTCGCCAGCAAGCATGTTTGGAAGATGTGGATTACAGCGCTTCAAGAGGTTTGGATAAATCGTTGATTCAATCACTGGGCACCTGCCAGTGGATTCGCGATCATTTAAATGTGTTACTCGACGGACCGACGGGCGTTGGAAAAAGTTTCATCGCAGATGCTTTTGCGAATAAAGTTTGCCGGGAAGGTTTCGAGGTTTTGTGTTTTAGAGCAACCCGGTTATTTGAAGATTTGGCTCTCGCCCGCGGCGATGGCCGGTATCCCAAACTCATGAATTCAATCGCAAAAGCAGATTTGCTCGTTATCGACGACTGGGGTCTTTCCAAAATAACGGATGCTCAGCAGCGTGATTTTTTAGAAATCCTCGAGGATCGTCACGGTATTCATTCCACCCTCATCACCAGTCAAATTCCATCAACCCAATGGCACGAGCTAATGGATAATCCGACCGTCGCCGATGCCATCTTGGATCGTCTGATTCACAACGCCTACAAAATCAACCTGAAAGGAGAATCGATGCGCAAGAAAAAATCACAATTGACGCCGGTCGGCAGATAAGCTAAAAAGCTTTCTAGGCCCAAGCGTCGCTTCGCTCCGAAGACTTGGAAAAGGTCAGGCCGGGGGTGGCAGATTCAGTCCGGAATCAGTGGCAGGTCCCGACCGAAATAGGTGGCAGATTCAAATCGGAATGAGTGGCAGTTCCCGCCGGAATACGCACATGGTCAGCAACAATCAACAAAAACACAGGGATTATTTTGCAGTGACAGAAATTGTAAATGCTTTATTGTTAACGGGTTACAGTGACTATTGAGATGAAACTAAGGATGAGTTTGTTTAGATAAATAAGCTTGAAATTAGGTCAGCAATCAGCTAACTTATTACTAATCCAAGTAATTGGAGGTTCAAAGTATTGCTTTAAGCTGGAGGAACT
>JAYSWD010000172.1:0-9757 GCA_043718225.1 Candidatus Omnitrophota bacterium | reverse complement strand
ATTTTATGAGCGCAACGAATATAATCAGTCTTACCCAAAGACAAATTTTCTCTCAAACATCAACCATTCAAGCCGATATTGGACTTATGACTACTTTACTCCAGCCGACACGGCTTTGTATTCGTTTGCCCTGTGAATTTCCCGCTGAAATCACTTTTGCGGGCGATAGTACCAAGCAGGTCAAAAAAGCAAAGATCATTAATATCAGCACGACCGGCATTCAAATTCTTTCTCCGTCCTTTATTGCGACGGGCCAAAAAGTTCAAGCCGCTTTTAAAATTCCGGGACAAAACTCCGGAACCGTTTTCACCGCTGAAATCATGCGCATAGAAAGTCTGCAGGGGCGGATGATCGGCCATTATCCTTACGCGCTCGGAGCCAAACTTGTCACACCGGAAGAAAAACAAGCCAAACAAATCACACGATTCATTGCAAATAAAGTAACTTGCTCCTCTGAACGGTCTCTCGCCTCATTGCTCTTCTTTTTTTTGGGATCTATTCAATCCGCACGCGCCATCCTGCACACTTTTTTCTCTTCCTCAGAACTCTCTGCGCTTGATCTCCGCGGATTTTCCGGCTTGATAACAGGAAACTGGATTCTTCATCCCCTCTTTTTGGGAATTATCGCATTCGGCTTTTTATCCGCGGCATGGCTCTGTATTTTGAACAAAAAGTTTTTTATGCGCTGGGGATTTTTTTGGGCTGCCATTCAGATATTAATATCCGCCATTACCGCTTACGCTAAGCTCGGATTGCTGTCGGGGAGCTTCGCCGACATCCTTTTATGGTGCGGAGAATTCGCGCTTATGGGATTGGGAATCGGGCTGATCGTTCTAACTTTTAAACTTCGCGCAAAATTTAAAAATATAGAAAAAACTCTTTCTTCGGAACGCGCTTCCGCTCCAAATAGCCCCTCGTTTACGATTCTTTAAGACTGGCTATTTTTGCGCGGCCCATTCCTCGGGAGTATGCGTGCGCATCGAGAAGGCGTGAATCGCCTCTTTGGCCGGAGCGATCGCTTTATAAACCAGCTGATGTCGCTGAACGGGACCAAGTCCGCGAAATTTTTCTGAGACAATCAGCGCCGAGTAATGGCCGCCATCCGCGCCATGTCCCGCATGCCCCGCGCTTTGGTCAATCAATTCCACGATTTCCGCGCCTGTTTCATCTTGAATCAGTTTTTTCATCCGCTCAACAATATCCATTTTTCTTTCCTTGGCTTTTGTCGTTAGTTATCGATCGTCAGTCGCTTATGACTTCCGTCGCAAAAGGGTTTATTTTGGCTATATTTGCAATTACACCAGGCGATTCTTTTCTTTTCGGTAGTTTCTACAATCTGCGGGCTGATACCGGATCCTTTATGTGAGCCGTCGCAAAACGGCTGAGTTTTGGATAGTCCGCAAGCGCACCAGGCGTATTTTCCCGGTTCCACTTCCATCACGCACGGCTTGCGGTCAAAAATATTCGGTTCTGTCATTTATTCTTTCCTTCTTTGGATATAAATTTTAATGCGGCAGAATTCATGCAATAGCGTTCATGTGTGGGCGGCGGGCCATCATTAAAGACGTGCCCTAAATGCCCTCCGCAGCGCGGGCAAACAACTTCCGTGCGCTGCATCCCATGGCTTTTATCTTCCACCGTCGCAACACGTTTTTTATCCACCGGACAGAAAAAACTGGGCCAGCCTGTTCCCGAATCAAACTTATGTTCAGATGAAAATATCTCCATTTCGCAGGCCGCGCAAACATATTTTCCTTCGCGGTGATTGTCCCAATGCTCGCCCGTAAATGCGGCTTCCGTCCCCTTTTCGCGTAAAACCCGGTACTGTTCGGGGGTCAGTTCTTTTTTCCATTCCGAATCGGTTTTTTGAATTTTTTCCATGACTAAGCCCTCTTTGTCGTCAGCCGTAAAAAGCGGCTGAGGCGCGCTTAAAACAAACAAAACTAAAAGAAATCCAATTAGCTTGAGACAATTATTCATAAGCGCTCCAATAAAGGATTCCATGGTAACACGCGGTTATTTTTCGGTAAAACATTCTCCTAGAAGAACAAAAAGCCTTCCGATATACTTTCGCTCACATAACCCGTTCACAGGAAATATCTTAACTCTAAAAATAGTATGAATATTCAACAAATTGAAAGCGTCATAAGCACGGTGAAGACTGTTTTGCGGGATTTCAGCGTTTATGCGTGATGATCCGGATCTTTCCCTGGTTTTAAAGGCGCAGGGCGGCGACCAGGTCGCTTATGGTGAATTATGCCGCAAGTATTACAACATGGTTTATGCGGTGTCTTACGGTGTTCTAAATCGCAGGGAAGAATCGCAAGATGTAGCGCAGGATGTGTTGATCAAGGTTCAGCGCGACTTGCACAAGTTTAAGGGCGATTCTAAGTTTAAGACCTGGCTTTATCGCGTGACAGTGAATGCCTCAATTGATTCTGTACGGCGAAGAAAAGAAGCGGAACCGCTTGAGAATGTCGGCGAGTTTCTTTCTTCAAAGACGATTGATCCGCGGCGCGCCGCATCGCAATCTGAACTGAAAGAACGCATGCAGGAAGCATTAAAAAAGCTGTCCGAAGATCATCGCGCTGTTTTAGTTTTGCGCGAGTGGGAAGAGTTAAGTTACGAGGAAATCGCCGAAACCCTGCAGCTTGAGCACGGAACGGTGATGTCGCGATTGCATTACGCGAGAAAAGCTTTGGCCAAAGCGCTGGGGCTTGAAAACCCTCAGGCGGAAACGGCAATTTAGGAAAAAATGTGATGGATAAGATTAAAAATTTATATCAAAATTTAATTCGGGAAGAAATCGAAAGTCCTGAAGTGCAAAATGCGAAAGAAGCATTTCTGCGCACGCATTTTAAAACCGCGCCCGCCGCGGCCGGCCCCTGGAAAAAAACTGTTTTCGCGCCTTCTTTCCGTCTGGCGCTTGTGGGATGCGTCGCACTGGCCGTCCTTGTAAAAATTGGCGCCTTTGAAACCACACCCGAACTTCCGGTAACGCCGACGCAACAGCCGTCTTTGGAAATTTCCAAGGAAATAAATGTTTCCGAACAAGTTCAAGCGCCTCTCGCTGCCATCCAACCCGCTGTTCCTGAAAAAACTGCCGGCACGGGCGCAACCAACTTCAACAACCTAAAGATTAAAAAATTGACCAGTGAAATGGGCGCAACCATGGCTTATCAAAAACATTTTCCTGATGTTCAAATCACTGTTATTTGGGTTTTACCTGAAGTTCAAAAATACGGAGCTTAAACATGTTTAAAAAGATGCTATCCCTGCTTTGTCTCATTGCGCTTGCCTGTCACTCATCACCCGCTTCCGCACAGACTAGCAATCGCATGATTGTCACCATGGTTGTCGCCTCGAATGCCGGCAATGACTTCAATATGGATAATGACGCTTACCGCGACAAACTTATGAAACTTTTTTCTTACAGCTCTTATTTGCAAAAAGATCTTAAAAAGCTGGATATGGCGGTCGGAAAGACTCAAAACCTTGACCTGCTAGAAGGCTATAATCTTGAACTTACTCTCAAACAGGATATTGATAACAAAATCATTGTCCGCGCCGTCATTATCAAAGATCACAAAATATATATCGATACCGAGCTTTCCATCGCAAAACCGGGTGTTTTCTTTATGGGCGGACCTACTCTTACGAATGGGGATTTGATTCTCATACTTGAAAACGGCTATTAATTTATTTTTTTGTTCTGGCTATCTAACCGCAACCGTTTGAGTGCCTGTGCCGGTTGCTTGCCTGCGGCAAGGCAGGCGCCCAAGGCCAAAAGATAGTGGTAAAAACTTTTGAATACCTTTAAAATGCGCCTCGTCCTAAAGACAGCTAAATACAAAACGGAGGATACTAATGAAGAATCTTAAGAGTTTAATGTTTCTCGCTCTCACCTTGGCTATTATGACAGGGTCTTTTTCTAACGTTGTTATCGCTCAAGATGCGGCCGCCAGCAAAGAGCTGGTTATTGCTGATTTTAATTCCGGTGATAAGCCGAATAATATCGGCGGCGATTTTGGTTCTTGGAACAAAGATCCCAACGACGACACTCAAACTTGCAATATGTCGTTTGAAGCTGATGACGCACTCGGCAACGCTGCCGGATACGCTTTGAAGCTTGATTATGACGTTGATTCCCCGAATCCCGCTTATAACGGTCTTTGGATGAAATTTAATGGCCAGAATGCGACTGAGTACAACACTCTGAGCTTCTATGTCCGCGGTGAAGGCCTCAACAACTTCACAAAGCGCATCAAGCTTGAAGTCAAGGACATGAACAACCGTCCTTCTCCGTACATCGTGAGCGGCATCTCTGAAACATGGCAGAAGATTTCGATTCCTTTCGAAAAATTCCGTCGTATCCAGGATTGGTCAGCTTTGAATGAATTCGTTGTAGTTTTTGACGACATCAATTCAAACCCGAAGCAGGGCACAGTTTTGATCGATCAAATCACTTTATCCAAAGAATAAAATTCTTCGGATAAAGTAAAAACCCCCGGGTGTTAAGCCCGGGGGTTTTTCTTTTTCTTCTTTATGTGTGCATTTCTCGATAAAGCTCGAAATGCGTAGTATTTATTGCACTTCCTGATTTTCTCCTCTTGGAACAGGTTCATTCTGCTTCTTCCCCGCTATCATTTGAAAAAAACGCTTCATAAACCTGAAAACCTTCGGGATCAGCCAAATTGTGAGGCCTAGAAGCCCGAATACAATTACCATGGCAATCACAGGATGTTTGAATACAAGCCATAATAAGCCTAAAACTATAGCGTCTTCCGCAACGCTGGCCGCGGAATTCGAAAAGGGTTCGGGAGAAGTATTAATCACTATCCGGCTTCCGGCTTTGCCCAGATGGGCACTCAAGCTTGCTAACCCGGCGATACCGGCCGCCAAATGTTGGGAATTTTCAGGAAAGTGCGCATAGGCAAGGGAAGCCAAAACCACACCTCCGACCGGGCGAATCAAAGTATGAATCGAATCCCAAGCGGAATCAAGAAACGGAATTTTGTCGATGACGAATTCGATTAAATAGAGCAGTAGGGCCAGGAAAATAACCAACGGATTGCCTAAAACCGCCAAATCGCCGGGCAAAGCAATCCACTCCATTCTTTGGGCAATACCGAGCGCAACCGCGGTTAGATAAAGATTAAGCCCCGTTGCCCAACCGCCGGCAAGCGCCAAAGCCATCATTGTCATTGATCCCATCGGGTGTCCTTGGTTTTATATTTATGAACTGCGCCTTGAGGAGGCGCAACCGCCGTAAAGATTAACAACCTGATTGAGATTATACGGACAACCCAAAAACAAAGTAAAGCGACTAAATACTAAGTAAAATGGCGCAAATCTTGCTTGGGGGTAAAAGGCGCTTCATGTAAAATAGCCGCCTTGAAGGAGCATGTCATGTCTCTTAATCTCGAAAAATCGCTGGGTCTTTTGGACGGCAATAACGTCAGCCGGACCAATGACAAAAAAACATACCAGGTCATCAATCAAAAGTTGGCGGCGCTGGGTTGCCCCGTTTTTCGCGATGAAATCGGCGTTTTTAAATTGCGTGATAAAAGTACGTTGCCGAATCTGCCTTCCGCGCTTTGTCCCGCGGACGAGCGCGTTCAAAAATTTTTAAATGATTATTTAAAAGACGTGTGCGGAAATCATCTTCCCAAGCTTCCGCATAAAACATTTATTCTCGACTATCACGGAATCGCCCGCGCTATGTCGCTGCCTCCGGATAATGACAACTTCGAATCTGAATTAATTCAGTCTTTTCGAATTAAACAGGGTGTGTTGCATAATCCGGCGAATGATCGCCGCACAACCCAGGGTGTTTTCCATATCACCGAAGGCGGGCTTGCGATTCCGGATGATAAGAAGTCGGTCCCCAAAAAAGTTTTTGCAAATTTACTGGAAGCGGCTTTGCGCCCGCCTCGCAAAATGCTGCAGCTGCCTTTCACCGCCTCACAAAAAGATCAGGCCGAAACTTTCGTTTCGCTGCTCATGCGCCCCATCATCTGCCCCGAAGTTCCCGGATGGCTGCCTCAAAAGACAATGGAAATTAGATTTGTCGCACCCGGCAACCTAGTGAGCAATCTTGATTTCGTGGAATCGATTTTCGGCAATGCAGGCGACCCTTATTTACCGGAAAACAACGCCGCCTTGGATGTCGAACATTGGAGCGGCCATACCGGCTATGTCCTGCTTGCGCCTCATCTGACGAAATTAACTAAAAAAGAACTGGGTTTGCCGCAGGAAAAAGACGCGACGGAACGCCAAAAACGCGATGGCATGTGCTGGAAAAAAGCTGAGGAATTTTACAATGACGGTTCCGCTTTCAAAGTCACCTGTCGCGATGAACGCGGTGTCATTGTTACCCTAATCGCCGACAATTATTTCGGTTATTGTAAAAAAGAAGTTAAAACCCAAATCAGTTATGCCTGCAATCTTTTCGGCATATCGGAAGAAGAACATGCCGGCGGCGCGATTGCTTTCGCGGGTTATGATTTGGGGGATCAATTCGATTTGAGCCCGGCGCTGGTTCGTAATCCCGCAACTTTCGAAGAAATCAGCCGCCAATTCGCGCCGATTATGGATCTTCAGCCCGACGGCTATGGCATTGATAAAAAATTTCCTGATATCATCTATGTGCCAGAAGACTCGCGCTTCAATATGCATCATCAAACGGTCAGTTGGCAGCGCGGAGACAAAACTCAAACCATTCACCTTAAAGCTTTTCACACTTATGTGCTGCCTTCAGGCTACAAAATTAATTTACGCAAGCGCATCGACGGAAAAACATGGTATTTGACCGGCACCGCACCCGAGGGCACGCTTTGCCATAAACCTTGCACGGTTTCAGGCGGCGGAAAATCTGAAATATCTAAATCCATTATGGACGCGGTGGTGCCGAGTTCTTTTTTCACGGCTAATTTGCCCAAAGATCTCGACATGGTCGAAGCGATTTTAAATCATGATCTTACGAAGCGTTACCGCGACGCGGGCCGGAACCGCTCGCAAAGCCGCCCTATTTTGAGCCCTGAGCGTTCGCTGGGCTCCGTCATCAAACTGCTTTCGCCTTCGCCCGACTATACGGATGAATACAACGCCTGGCTGGACTCAATTATTCCCTCCATTAAGGATTTAACTTATCTCATTAAATGTTATTGGCGCGAAGAATGGGGTAATGATTGGCGCCCGCATTTCAGTGTCGATATCATGAATGGCTACCTCGGTCATGAACTCAAATTTGACGGACGCAAATTGGTTTCCAGTTATTTGCGTGTAGGATATGACAAAGACGGAACACGCCGTGTTTTCCGCGTACGCCAAGACTTTACCGCCGCGCAAAAAATTCAAGTTGAAGACGATATTACCGCTTCCGCACTGGTGCCCGCTTCAAGCATCGAACACCTGAATCCCAAATATAAAAACCCAAGCGTGAAAGTTATCACCAATTGTGAATACCGCCTTTTCCAGCGCCCCGATGACGCGATTAACCGCGGCTACGACAAACAAGCTGAAAGTGACCTTTCCAGCCCGAATACTTTTTTATCGAATTATGAACCGCTTACGCATGAACATGTGGCTGAAATCATTGATGACGCGATTGGTTTTGACAGCTACACAGACGCGGTCAAAAATATGCTGAGTGATTTCCAAAAAACGGAAGAGCCGGCTTTTGCGTCGACTCCGTCGCATCCGCGCATTGTTGACGGTAAACCTTCAAAAAATCCGCGTTATTTACAAACGCGTATGGATATCACCAATCCCCGGCTCAGGTATTTATGTGAAATCGGAACTCGTATCTCGCGCAAAATCCCGATTTCTAAGCCGCTGACTTTTACCGTAAATGCCATTTTGGCGGGCCGGCGCAATAACCCGCCCGAACCCAAAGCCGGCATTAAAGCGCTTGCCGTTTATAATCCGATTCATTACCAGGAATTACCTGAACTTTTCATGGATTTTATTTCGAGCGTTACCGGTAAATCGCCTTCGACAACCGGTTTCGGGACCGAAGGCGCCCTGACCAAAGGGCCGTTCAACGCACTTTCGCCTTCGGCAGACTTAAATAACGCGCTGCTCTCTTTTATTTTAGGCGAATATGCTGGATTTTCTTCCGCCGCGGGTTATGTCGGCCCGTCTTACCGTGTAGATCACGATATCAGTTTGCTTGTTCCAGAAATTTGGTGCCGTCTCAGCAGCGAGGAAGCCGATCCGCGCTATTTAATCCGCGAAGGCCATTTGGAAAAAGTCGAAGACTTTGAATATAACGGACGCAAAATTCCCGCGAGCATTCTCGGTTACCGCATTACACATAAGTTTGTGCATTATTTCCTCGGGCGAATTTTTAACAATCCGAATTTCGTTTTTCCGGAAGCCATGCTTCGCCCCGAAAAGCAGGGTCTGGATATTTTTATTGAAGGAATTGATAACTTGATGACTACCCACAAGCAAGTGGCACAGCATTATCTTGCGGACGGCAGCGTCAACACGCTCATTCCTCCGTTGAAGGCCTTGATTCATATCATGGCGAATGGCCGCTATCAAACTCAGCAAGGCAAAGAGATAAATCGTTACAGCGTGGAATTTCGCCAAATGTTTGATCGTGAAACCGTGCTTCGTTCCGCGTGGTACCAGAACCGCCTTATAAAAAAACAGAGCTGGGACTTATGGCTATGGCAAAAACACGAAGACGAACTTCTGCATTTTTCACAGAAGTCTTCCGATCCCCAGCTTTTACGGCGCCTCAAAATCGAAGCGAAATTAAAAAAAGTCCGGGCTGAAATCAAACGCATCAGTTCCGACACATATCTTACCGGCCTTATCGGAACTATCGGCTCTGACGTCATGTTCCCGATTCCCGGTGCCGCTTCGCAGATGGCACAAGAAAAAGCCGTCACCGCCCGCGTTTAATCGTGGCAAAGCATAAGCCTTACCGAATTATTATTTACGCCTTGGCTCGTAGCCTGGGCGCTATCCTCTATATTTTACCGCGTGCTTGGATTCTGGCATTGGCTCGCAACATGGGTTCTTTGTCTTTTCATCTTATTCCCCGCCACCGTGAAGAAACTATCCGCAATCTTACAACTGCTTTCGGAAATAAAAAATCTTCCGCGGAAATCATCCGGCTGGCTCAAAATGTTTTTCGGAACCTTGCTCAAACCGCGGCGGAAGTGCTTCAATTTCCAAAATGGAAAAATTATCACCTTGATCAAATTATTGATTTTGGCGATGCCCCTAAAAAATACCGTTCCCTGCTCACTGAAGGCAAAGGCCTGATTACCATTACATCGCATCTCGGCAACTGGGAGCTTCTTGGCGGCATTCCCTCCATGAAAGGCTTTAAAAGCAAAGCCATCGCGCGGCGTCTGCGCGATCCGCATTTTCAAAACTGGGTTGAACATTTGCGCCTGTCCATCGGCGTGGATCTCATTTACCGCAATGAATCTCCAAAAAAGATTTTTCAATGCCTGAAAAGCGGCGAAGCACTGGGGCTTTTGCCCGATCAAGATATCGCCGGAGTTAAAGGCGTGTTTGTGGATTTCTTCGGAAAGCCCGCGCATACCGGCATTGCCCCCGTCAAACTCGCGCTTGCTACCGGCGCGCCGATCGCCTGCGTTTTTTTGGTCCGCCTGCCGCAAAACCGCTACAAAATTATTTTCAAAAATGTCATTCGCCCTAAAATTGAAACCGACGAAACCGACGCCCTACAGAAATATACGGCTTTATGGATGAAAGACATTGAAGAAGTGAT
>JAYSWD010000171.1:0-3224 GCA_043718225.1 Candidatus Omnitrophota bacterium | reverse complement strand
CGAGCAGCGCTGAATTGGATATGCGCAAACCGCAATCAAGGGAACTTTATCCATTTTGGAATGTAACAGGTCTTCATACTCGTGAACGGCCAGCCAGTCTTCATCGGGAATCGCGCCCACATCCCCGATGCCGCGCACACAAGCAAAATCCCGCCGGGCACACTCATCTAAAAAAAATCGCGCATTTTCAAGGGCTTGATTCATATCAAAACAACCGCGGTTCAAATACCAATTCTGAGCTGACTTAATTTGGATCTGATGCGAGAGCAGATAACCGGTTGCGTCCGGGTAAACACCCAAAAAGCTTTGCTCCGCCCTTTCAATTCCAAGCTGGTCGTTCACAAGCCACAAACAAGCGTTTCCTTTTTTAAGGCCCGCATACAAAAAAGAAAGGGATATCTGGAGATAGTCATCCATCGTTTTATAAAACTGATAATAATGGCCGCCGACTTTAATGCGATGAATAGTATCAAAATCCAAGAAAACCTCATGATTGAAATAGAAAACACCGGTACTTCGAAGTTATAAAAAAAGTACCTTTGGGATAGGAAGAATACAAGGGCATAAATGAAAAAAGAAGGCTTTTTAGGCCTTCTTTTTTATTAAAAAGTGCAATTACGCTCTTTTACTAAAAACCACGATCAGCATTAGGAGAGATGCTTTTTTAGAAGGTTCCAGGTCGTTTTTCCAATAATGCCATCCGGAGTCAGGCCATTTGCGCGTTGAAAGTTGCGCACAGCTTCGCGTGTATCGGGACCCACTTTGCCATCCATTTCACCTGTGTAGAAACCCGCTTCTTTAAGCGCCTTTTGAACGCTCGTCGCAGGTAATTCAAAACCCGAGGGTGTACGATAAACGCCAGCATAAGGCTCAGAAGAAGCCGAAGAGTAGGGCGCAGCTTGGCCAGACGATACACTTGATGGAGCCGCTGAACCACCCAAACGGTTTTCAAGCTCGGCAACACGCGCCTGTTCCTGCTGAAGCTGTCCGCGGGTTTCCTGCAATGCCTGGTCAAGGCGCGTTACTTCATCTGCCAATACCCCCATTTGAGCATTCACGGCATTGTTCGAATTACTGCCGGGTGAAGCACAACCCGATAAAAGCAGCGGTAAAGCAGCTGCGCAAAAAAACGAAAAGGATAGAATTTTTTTCATGATCGGATCTCCGTATGAATAATTACAATTTCAAAAATGCTATTGCTAAAGCGACAAGCGGCCATTTCAGCTCCAACGAAGTCTAGGTCCCGTCCGATTTGTTTTTGAGACGGGACACAGCACTGAGTGTTGTTTTGAAATGGCGTCAAACTGCCATTTCAGCCTTAACGAAGTGCTAGGCCCCGTCCGATTTGCTTTGAGACGGGGCACAGCACTGAGCATTGTTATGAAATGGCGTCAAACGCCATTTCAGCTTTAACGAAGTGCTAGTCTAGCAAATCACTTTTTTAAAATCAATGCCACAAACCCCTACAACTCTTTTGATTGAAGTCTTCCTTTAGCATGAATCGCTCTGTATAATACGCTCATGCATTCTAAAAAATATTTATACCTTTTTTGTCTCAGCACTCTTCTCACATCCTGCGCTTATATTGACCCGTTAATTCAGGATGCGAATGTCGTGTCCGTCGCGGATGAAGTTCAAATCGGCAATCAAATGCAAAGCGAAGTCGCCAAGGCCATGTCCGTCGGCACACAGCCTCAATTAACCGCTATGGGCAACCGGCTTGTCAGTGCCCTGCCGAAAAAAGAATTCGAGTATCAGTTTTTTCTTGTACAAAACAAAGAACCAAATGCTTTTGCGATTCCCGGCGCAAAAATTTACGTGCATACGGGGCTTTTGCAATTCGCCACCGAAAACGAACTCGCCGGTGTTTTAGCGCATGAAATCGGCCACGCCTACGAACGCCATCCGGCCAAATCAATTACACGCCAGGCTGGATTGTCGCAGCTCGTCAATAAAGTCGGCGGAGCGAATTCGGGCGTAATTAGACAAATGGCGTTGAAAATCGCGGGAACAGGCGCGTTGAATTTTTACAGTCGCTCAGATGAAAGTGAAGCCGACCGCATCGCTTTCGATTTGCTGCGGCGCGCAGGCTATCCGACGAACGGGCTTACGAGTTTTTTACAGAAACTTTTAGTCGCGACCAAAGGCCAATCGCCGCCAAAATTTTTAAGTTCTCACCCGCCCACCCCCGAACGCATCGCTGCGCTGGAAAAGCTGCAAAATTCAGCAAACTGAGAATTTGTTTCTAGTTCTGCGCTTCGCGCAACCACAGCTGATGCTTTGGCTTCCGCCCAACCGCAACTCACCCATTTGAATGGTAAATCGTCTCAAAAAGGATTGACTGCAAGGCGCAAATAAACAACTAAGGATACGTATACGGTAATACGTTGACTAAAGTTTTGATATTTGCAACGCTGCAGACAACCTTTTTCAGCCGATTTAAACAGATTTAATTGCGTGGATGAAAGGAATGATCACGTTATACATAAAAGGATCATGAAAAAGCAGTTTCACGGGCAGCAGTAAAAAAGCAAACGCATAAACACGTCCCCAAACCTTGCGGCGCAAATGCCGCTTTCCCCAACGCGTTTTTTCCATGCGCATTCCAAACCATTGCAGCATAAAGTAAAGCATCGGCTGTCCCCAACCCCCGCCGGCGGGTAAAGAAAAAATAAGTTCGTGAAATAATCCTGAAGCGAAAAAAACCAGCCAGGCTCCGATATGCGGCCCGTGAGTTAAACTTACACTTTTGAAAAAAAGATCATGCATCAACTGGCGGAAAGCCATATTCCAGCGCTTACCCCAAAAATCAGCCAGCGACGTCATCAAAAACGGCGCGTTCATGAAGGGCGCGGCATGCACGCCCGCATACCTGAGAATCAAAGAGCTCCATTGGAACAGCGTGAAATAAAGCAGATAAAAAACTCCGATCACCGCGAACCAGGCCTGAACATAATCGGAAACATAAAAAAAACGCGGAACGCCCCAGACCAAAAAAATTCCGAAGGCAGCGCAGGCCAACACCCACAAACCGAATCCGGCCTCGGGCTTATCCAGGCGGCTTTCCGGATTCAGAAATTTTTTCGCGTCCATGCCGAACCAGCAGAAAAGATAAAGAAAGAGGCGCGGCCAGGTCAAAGGATGTTTTGTGCGGCTCATATACTGAAAAAAAGTAATCAGTTTGAATGCGAAAAAACTGATAAAAACAAGCAGCCACATTTTCA
>JAYSWD010000018.1:0-8241 GCA_043718225.1 Candidatus Omnitrophota bacterium | reverse complement strand
GGACCCTTAATAAAAACTTCAACTTCTTTCATGCCGTATTCCATCGCTTTTTTGGCCGCTTTTTCGGAAGCAACCTGAGCGGCGAAAGGCGTGGATTTTTTTGAACCCGCGAAACCATTCGCACCGGAAGAAGACCAGCAAACTGTTTGACCCTTAGGATCAGAGATGGTCACAATCGTATTATTAAAACTCGCGAAAATATGCACTACACCTTTGGTTAAGTGCTTAATCTTTTTCTTAGCCATTCTTCATCACTCCTATTGCGATTATATTTTGCCTCTGAGCCTGACGGCTCAACCGGCAATTACTTAAAATTATTTAGCTACGGGCTTCTTAGTCAGCCCGCCGATTGTCTTGCGCTTGCCCTTGCGAGTACGTGCGTTGGTATGCGTACGCTGACCGCGAACCGGCAACCCTTTAAGATGTCTTAACCCGCGATAAGTGCGAATATCCATCAAACGCTTGATGTTCTGGTGAATATCACGGCGCAAATCACCTTCGATTTTGCAATCACGCTGCAAAACGCCCGTGATCGCCGAAAGTTCTGCTTCCGTCAAATCTTTGGCGCGCTTATGAGGATCAACTTTCGCTTTTTCCAAAATTTTGTGAGAAAGGTTGCGCCCAACGCCGTATAAATACGTTAACGAAATAAAAGTTTTTTTATCTCTCGGAATATCGACACCCAAAATACGCGGCATATTTTCTCCTGCTGTTATATTGCGGCTCTGCGCTATGCGCAACCGCCAAGAACGCTTTTAACCCTGTCTTTGCTTATGCTTCGGATTGGTGCAAATCACATACACCCGACGCTCGCGTCTTACAATTTTACAATTTTCACAAATTCTTTTTACTGACGATCTTACTTTCATACTTTCCTCTTTGCGGTTGCGCCAAAAGCGCAGAGCCAAATATTACTGACACACTTTATTTGCTTTGCGAGTTTAGTCGCAAAGCAAAACGAAACAGGTCATTTCACGCGATAAGTAATCCGCCCGCGCGTTAAATCATACGGCGAAAGCTCAACCTTAACCGAGTCTCCCGGCAAAATACGGATGTAATTCATGCGCATCTTTCCCGAAATATGTGCAAGGATGATATGCCCGCCTTCGATCTGAACACGAAACCGAGCATTGGGTAATGGTTCAACCACTTTACCTTCAACTTCAATCGCTTCTTCTTTAGCCATTATTCCTGCTTATCTTTTTTATCGGCGGTTGAGATTCGCTGAGAGCCGACATTAACACTGTAGCCGCCCGTTAAATTTATAAATCCGGTTTCCGTAAATGCTATCGTATCTTCATAATGGCTTGCCCAGGACCGGTCTTTCGTTACCACAGTCCAACCATCCGCTAAAATCTGTACTTCATGCGAACCCTGCGTCACCATCGGCTCAATCGCGAGAACCAATCCGGGTTCAATCTTCAATCCTCTGCCCGCTTTTCCGTAATTCGGAACCTGCGGTTCTTCATGCAAGCTTTTTCCGATTCCGTGTCCCACGAAATCACGCACCACGCCGTATCCGCGCGATTCAATATGCGCTTGAATTGCCGCTGACAAATCACCGATTTGACAGCCCGGCTTATATGCCGCAAGCCCCGCTTCCATTCCGCCCTTTGAAGCATCCATCAGCTTCTGGGTTTTCGCATCGGCTCCGCCGACGCACCAGGATCTGGCCGCATCCGAATAAAAACTTTTGTATATCACACCGATATCGAAACTAACGAGATCGCCTTTTTTCAGCTTTTTATTGCCGGGTATCCCGTGCACGACTTCCTCGTTCACCGAGATGCATGCCACTTTCGGAAAGCCGCGGTATCCCTTAAACGCGGATATTCCGCCGTTCGCGCGAATGACTTTATCCGCAACCGCGTCCAAATCATTCGTTGTCGCGTTTTCCACAACCGCCGGCTGCACGGCAGCAAAGATTTTTTGTATGATCAGCGCCGCTTCCTGCATGATTTCAATCTCGCGCTTAGACTTAAGCTCGATCATGCAATCAAACTGAGTTTTTCAAAGAGCTTTGTTATAATCGGCTGCAATTCCGGCACATCATAATCGCCCGGAATGTTCTGCAACAAATCACGTTTCTGATAAAAATTAATCAAAGGCGCCGTTTCGTTCTGATAAACGTTTAGCCGGTTACGAATCGTTTCCGGCGCGTCATCTTTGCGCTGAATCAGCTTCTCGCCCGTATCATCGCAAATGCCTTCGACTTTCGGCGGCATATTGCGAATATGATAAACACGTCCCGTCGTCGGATTCACGCGGCGGCCCGAAAGCCGCTCTAAAATAACTTTTTCGGACGTCTCAAAATTTAAAACCAAATCCAACGGAATGTTTTCTTTTTCAAGAAATTTTTCCAGCGCTTCCGCTTGTCCGAACGTACGCGGATAACCATCCAAAATAAAACCTTTGTCTTTCGGCAAAGCCGAAATTTCCGCGAACATCATTTCATTCACGAGCGTATCCGAAACCAACGCGCCCTTTTCAATTGTCGAACGCGCCTGCACGCCAAGGCCTGTGCCTTCTTTCATATGCCGACGCAAAATATCGCCGGTCGCCAGCTGCGTCAGGCTGTACTTTTCTTTCATAACTTTTGCGTGCGTTCCTTTTCCCGCTCCGGGAGGACCCAAAAGAACAATACGCATGATCAAGCCCGCCGTGATTTCAACTTGCCGTGCTTAATGAAACCTTCGTAGTGGCGCATCAAAAGCTGCGATTCAATCGTTTTCATCGTGTCCAGAATAACGCCGACAATAATCAAAAGTCCGGTTCCGCCGAAAAAACTCGCCACTAAAAAAGGCAGTTTCAGAAACCAATTCGAAGAAACAATGTTCGGAAAAATCGCGATTGTAAAAAGCGCGATCGCACCCGAGGCCGCAATGCGAGTAACAACAAAATCCAAAAATTCGGCAGTATTTTTGCCGGGACGAATACCGGGAATAAAACCGCCCGACTTTTGCAAGTGATCCGCGACTTCAATCGGATTAAAAGTGATTGCCGTATAAAAAAACGTAAAAAACAAAATCAATCCGCCATAAATCAGGGAATATCCCAAACTTCCGTAACTTAGAAAACGCGCCACGGAAGTCAACGCGCCCGCTTGCGGAAAAAAGCCCGCGATGGTTGCGGGAAACAAAATAACCGACTGCGCGAAAATAATAGGAATAACACCCGCTTGATTCACCTTAAGAGGAATGTAGGTGCTGTTTCCGCCGTAAACACGACTGCCGCGAATCTGTTTCGCGTGCTGAACCGGAATTTTTCTGGTTCCCTGAATAATACAAATAACCCCCACTACGGTACCGAAGAAAAGAGCCGCCATGATAATCAACTTCCACCATGCGAGCTGGCCGGTTTGCGAAAGCACAAAAGTTTGGCGTATCGCTTCGGGAATACTTTCCACGATACCCGCCGCGATCAAAATCGAAATTCCGTTTCCAATTCCAAACTTGTCGATTTGTTCGCCGAGCCACATGATGAACGCGGTTCCGGTGGTCATAGTCAACATTGCGGTCAAACGAAAAGCCCAGCCGGGATTCGGGACGATGACTTCATCTTGAAACATGCGCGGATTTTCAAGCCAAAGCGCGATAAAAAAAGTTTGGATTAAAGCCAAAATAACGGTTCCATAACGCGTATATTGTGTGATTTTTTTGCGGCCTTCTTCGCCTTCTTTCGTCATTTTTTCTAATGCCGGTATGACCACCGTCAAAAGCTGCAAAATAATCGACGCTGAAACATAAGGCATGATTCCCAAAGCAAAAATGGATGCCTTTTGAAGCGCGCCTCCGGTAAACATCCCCATAAATCCAAGTAAATTTCCGCCGCCCATTTTCTGAAAAAATGCGGCCAATGCCGTTTGATCCACGCCGGGAACAGGCACAAAAACACCGAGGCGGTAAACAACAATCATCGCTAAGGTAAAAAGAACCTTATTGCGAAGCTCCGGAATTTTGAAAATATTTGCAAAGGCTTGAAACATGGAGGGTTCTTATTACGCTTCGATTAAAACGGCTTTGCCGCCGGCTGCTTCAATTTTAGTTTTCGCCGAAGCACTAAAAGCATGCGCTTTAATTGTTATCGCTTTTGTAATTTCGCCGGTTCCAAGAATTTTTACAGATGAGTTCTTTTTACGAATCACTCCGTTCTGAACTAATACTTCGGGGTTGATATCAGCAACTGTCATTTCGGAGAGCTGATGCAAATTCACCGCCAAATAACGCTCTTTCAAATCTTCCCGGCTGAATCCGCGCTTTGGCAATTTACGCCAAAGAGGGTTTTGTCCGCCTTCAAAGCCCGCGCGGCGGCTATGCCCTGAGCGTGCTTTTTGACCTTTATGCCCTCGGGTTGAAGTTCCGCCGTGGCCGGAAGAACCTCCGCGGCCGAGACGTTTCATTTTTTTCTGATATGGCTTTTTAGCTTTCATAATTTTCTTACACCTTTACGATTGGGCAAAGCCCAGAGGGAAACATCACAGGCCTTCATAACCGGTATCACTTTCTTCTTTGCGAAGGCGCTTATTCACAAGCGATTTCAAACCTTCGACAGTTGCTTTAAAAACATTGACTGAGTTATCACTGCCGAGACTCTTGGTCAAAATATCTTTGATTCCGCAGGATTCACAAACCGCGCGAACCGCTCCACCCGCAATAATTCCGGTTCCGGGAGCCGCGGGCTTCAAAAGAACTCTCGCAGCGCCGAACCTTCCCACAACTTCATGCGGGATCGTCGTGCCTTTCATAATAATCCGGATCGAACGTTTACGGGCAGCGGTAACCGCTTTGCGAATCGCGTCAGCCACTTCCCCGGCTTTACCCTGTCCAAAACCTAATTCACCGTGACCGTTTCCGACAACAACAAGCGCGCTAAAGCTGAACCGCTTACCGCCCTTTACAACTTTAGAAGAACGGTTAATATCCACGACTTTTTCAAAGTTGGTCGACTTGGCTTCTGCCGGAGCAGAGCCATCTAAAACTTCAACAACCGCCAAAGTGGCGGAGGGCACACTTAAGCGCTTTGCGCGTTCCGCTTCCGATTCTTTTTTTGCTTTTAGCTTATCTGCCATATTTCCTCAGTTACTGTTTCGTTTTGCCTCTGCGCTTCGCGCAACCGGCATTAATATTCAAACTTAGAATTGTATTCCGCCTTCGCGTAACCCTTCAGCCAATGCTTTAACACGGCCATGGTACAAATATCCGGCGCGGTCAAAACTAATACTCAAAATGCCTTTTTCTTTCATCTTAGCCGCGTAAAACAAGCCTAGGCTTTTCGCTAAGCCTTTTTTGTCGGAATCTTTCGGGGCTTGTTTTAAAAATGCCTTATCCTGCGTCGAAAAAGAAATCAAAGTTCGCTGGGCGAAATCATCCACCACCTGAGCTTGAAGGCTGCGTGCCGAACGATGAACAGACAAACGGGGGCGTTCCGGTGTACCCGAAAGTTTTTTACGAACGCGCTGATGTCTGTGCTCTCTGCCAAATTCTCTTGTATTCATATGCCTTAGCTTCCTACTTTTTTACCTTGTTTGCGGCGTACTTGCTCGCCCACATAGCGAATGCCCTTACCTTTATACGGTTCAGGCGGACTAAAACTGCGAATTTCCGCTGCGGCCTGTCCGACAGACTGCTTATCAGCGCCAGAAATCACAATACGTGTCGGGCTCGTGCATTTAATATCAAGGCCGGTTACGATTTCATAATCAGTCGGATGCGTGAAACCAAGCACCATACTGAGCGTTTTACCTTTGATCGCGGCTTTGAAACCAACACCGACAAGTTCTAATTCTTTGACATAACCTTCTGAAACCCCTTGGATCATATTGCGGATCACAGCGCGTGTTGTGCCGTGAAGCGAACGGTCAAGCGGCTCATCCGAAGAACGGCTGACTACAACTTCTTTGTCTTTTGATTCAATTTTGATTTTAGGATGAACATCAAAAGCAAGCTCCCCTTTTGGGCCTTTGACTTTGATCTTTTGACCCGCAATCGTAATTTGAACTTTATCCAAAACTGATACTGGTTTTCTTCCTACTCGTGACATAAATAATCCTTCAAACTATATATTTTAATTTCTTCGCATGCCCAGCTTTATCGAGGCATGCAAATAAAAACAGTGCTACCAAACTGTGCAAATAAATTCGCCGCCAACATTCATTTCTTTGGCCTGACGGTCTGTCATCAACCCCTTCGGAGTCGAAACAATCGCTACACCAAATCCACCCTGAACGTTCGGCACTTTCTTAACGCCAACATATCGGCGCAGGCCGGGAGTCGAAATACGGCGAATCCCCTGGATCGCGGGCTTGCGCCCTTTTACATACTTCAAATGAACGCGCACAAATTTCTTCACGCCTTCTTCGAAAACTTTGGACCCCTGAATAAAACCTTCTTTTTCGAGAATCTCAAGAATTTTCACGGCCACATTGGAAGAAGGAGTGGTTACCTTATCCAAGCGCGCCTGAGATGCGTTGCGCAAAACCGTTAAAAAATCACCTACAAAATCACTCTGTGACATATTTCCTTTTTTCTATTGCGGTTGTGTGCCTTTAGGCGCACAGAGCCAAATATCACTAACTCGATCTAATTGCCTTTTCGCGCTTCAGCGCGTAAAAGGCGAAAATTACGTGTTACCAGCTCGAGCGAACTACGCCCGGAATAAGCCCGTCGTTAGCAAGCTCGCGAAAACAAATGCGGCACACCTGATATTTACCGATGAATCCGCGCGCGCGTCCGCAACGCTGACAACGGTTATACTTTTGAACTTTAAACTTAGGCGTGAGCCTTTGTTTGACAACTAAACAAGTCTTTGCCATGAAATTCGATTCCTCTTATTGTCTTTTTTTGAATGGTAAGCCGAGAAGCTCGAGGAGCAACTTGGCTTCCTGATTATTCTTTGCCGTCGTCACAAAAGTCACATCCATACCCTGGACTTTTTTAACTTTATCAAACTGAACTTCAGAAAAAACTGTTTGCTCGGTAATGCCAATCGAATAGTTTCCGCGTCCGTCAAAGCTACGGTCGGAATATCCCTGAAAGTCGCGAATACGCGGCATCGCTAAATTAAACAACCGGTCCATGAATTCATACATGCGCGCTTTGCGCAGCGTCACTTTCAACCCGATCGGAGAATTTTCACGCAATTTAAAAGCGGAAATGGCTTTCTTAGCACGGCGAACAACCGGCTTCTGCCCGGTAATCAATGAAAGTTCTTCCGCGCATTGTTCAAAAATCTTGATATCGGAAGGGCCTTCTTTAATACCCATGTTTACAACAATTTTTTCCAGCTTCGGAATCTGCATCTTGTTTTTGTAACCAAACTCCCTGGAAAGCCGATCAGAGATTTCGGTGTCATATTTCGCCTTCAACCTTGGCGTATAATTCGACTTCAAATTTATATTTTTTTTCGCCGGTTGGGACGAAGTCCCAGAGGCTTTAATATTACTTGTCGCCGGTTGAGAAGCGGTCTCCGAAGCTTTATTTTTATTGTCAGTTGCCATGTTAAAAAACCTCTCCTGACTTTTTAGCCAAGCGCTGCTTGGTGCCATCCGCGAGGCGCGAATATCCAACACGTGTCGGCTTGCCCGAGCGGGGGCAAATCAGCTTTACGTTTGAAACGTGAAGCTTGCCTTCGATCTTAGAAATTCCCCCCTTGGGATTATCCTGGCTCTTTCTTAAATAAACTGTCTGATAATTAATTTTTTCAACAAGCAAGCCCTGCTTAGTTGAAAAAACGCGCATCACTTTACCTTTTTTACCTTTGTCTTTGCCCGCGATGACGAGCACTTCGTCGCCCTTTCTGATCTTCATGACTACACAACCTCCGGAGCCAATGAAATAATTTTTGTAAAAGCGCAATCGCGCAGTTCACGCGCCACCGGGCCGAATATACGCGTTCCGCGGGGATTCTTCGCGTTATCGATCAAAACAATCGCATTCGATGAAAAACGAACCGTTGATCCGTCTTTGCGCTGAATCGGGAAACGCGTGCGAACCACAACCGCTTTCACAACTTCACCCTTTTTAACAGCGGAGGTCGGAATCGCTTCCTTGACCGCGGCGGTAATAATGTCGCCCACTTCAGCTACCAAAGTTCCGTGACGACCGATGACACCGATCATAGAAGCTTTTTTCGCGCCGCTGTTGTCGGCAATATCAAGAATGGAACGAATCTGAATCATGCTGCCACCACTTTCGTCACGCGCCAACGCTTACTCTTGGATGTCGGACTGGTTTCAACGATATG
>JAYSWD010000170.1:0-9830 GCA_043718225.1 Candidatus Omnitrophota bacterium | reverse complement strand
AACGGCCGGCATAACGAATCGCAGCAACCTGATCATTCGCTGTCGCGAGGGCGGCGCCGGTTTTATAAATCGAGACCGTATAATCTTTGACAGCGCCGGCACTGTCATATGAAACGACATAATCGGTTAAGTCACGTCCGCCGCGGAAATAAGTACGTGAGGTCAACTGCCCTAAAGTGTCTTTATGGCGCCATGTGCTGATATCCGCGGACGGATTAACGCCCGAAAGCTTACGAGTTTCGGAATAAGCATTTTTATAGCTACCCGACTTCGATGCGGCATAGGCTTGCGCGAAAATGTCTGAGTTAAAGGGATCGGTATAAACCATGCGCGTGGTTTCTTTGTAATATTGCACGTTGTTAACCAGCTCAACATTCACGATGAAGTCAGTCAGTTCCCGTCCGCGGCCGCCCGCAAAATAAGTGTGCGCCGCTAAATACTCGGTACGTGCCGAAGAAATCGTTCCGTTCACATCCGTAAGCTGATAAGCGTAAAGAGCCTGCTTCACTAACGTGCCGTCAATCGCGTAAAAGCTTTGCGTTCGGCTTGAGCGCGCGTAATTTTTTACCGCGGCGGCATCATAGGCAATCGCGTTGCCGGCGACATCCTTGAAATTAAAACTTTCGTAGGTATAAGCCGTAATTTCGGATTTGCCGCGGCCGAGAATCACGGACTGAATTGAATCGCGGACCGAACTGATTTGCGTGTGCAGGGCATCGGTGTAGCTGATCATGCGCGTAACGCTATTGGCTGTGCCGTAAGTTTCCATGGCAAGAGCTTGTGAAAGATCGCGTGAATTATAAAAAGTTTGCGCTTCTGCTTTAACGTCGAGTATCGCCCGCGTCGAACTAAATGACCACGTTTTAGCCGCTCCCGCGTCGACGAATTTGGTTTCGGATTGCAAAGTATAAGTTTTCCCGTCGGCGGCCTTCCAGCTGTATTGAGAAAATAAATCATCGGAAATGAGCGTTACAACTGTCGCGTCAGATAAATTAGCAAAGGCGGCGGCCCAAAGACTTTTTTCGGAAGGAGAGGTTGGCATAGGAATGTTTGAAAGATTAGCGGCATACGAATTCAAAAGAGTTTTAATCGCGCCTGCCGTTGTTTTATTTTGCGAACGCACAGCAAAACTTGTTGAGTCGACACTTCCATCCAGCTTAATGTCGACTTGCTGCACAATACTTTGAATCGTCGAAAATGTGAGATCACGATAACTTGTCACTTGGCGAATATCTCTTCCCTGAGCATCCTTGCCAAAATTTTTGCTATCACCGATCGTCACACCGCTGACTTCATCGAGCGTATTAAATATCCAGCGTGAGATACTGCCTTCTTTATAAGTCACTAAAGAATAAATTTTCCCGTCCGTCCCGCGCCATTGATAACCGTAGTTTCCGTTTGCGTCGGTAGGGATGTAAGTTAAATTGGTCGCGTTACCATTCGCGGCATAAGAAATTTTACCAAGTGCGGCATTGAGCGCGGCAGTCATGCCACTATAAATATCCGCCGCACTTCCGCCCGCACCCAAAGTCTGCCAACTTTGTATCGCCGGATTCGCAACGTTAGAATTAATATAACTGTTCGTCCAGTTAAGCGCCGTAGTCGCGTTGCTCATAAAATAGCTGGCATTGATCGTGTACTTGCCGTCGCCATAAACATCGACTTGGCGGCTTCTCCCGGTCACGACACGATTCGCGCCAAAGGGCCCGCCCGCAGCCGTGGTATAGGCCAAATCAAAATTTTCATAAGCTTTGCTATAAGTCGTACGGTTTGCCGGCAGCCCTGCTAAGAGCCCCGAAGATTGGACTTCCGTATCGCTTAAATCGGATTGAACAACATAACTCAAAGTTGAGGGCGCGTCATTGTAAGCAGCGGATGTAAAGCCGGAAACCGTGAAGCTTGTGCCGGTTTCAACTAAATTAGCGTTGCGCTCGCGCAATTGCATCGCGTATTTAGTGGTGTCGGCTTGAGTAAATGTCGCGCTCAAATTGGACTCGGAACGGATCCAGTCACCTGTTATTCCGAAATAAGTTTGTTGAGTCAAACTTGTTTGACGGCCATAACTTAAAGCATCGGCTCCGGCAACAAAATTTCCGGCACCGTTTAATTGATAACCGCTGATGCTGTAAGTTTTTGTAAGGTTATCTTCGTTCACCTGCAAGGCGCGCGAAAAATGGGACTCGGGTGTCACGGCGAATCCGACTCCGAGTGTGTCGTAAGTTCTTACCCAATCTCCCTGCTTCCCGCCGTAAGTTGTGCCTTTTTCCTGAATCTGCATGGTGCGTTTGACTTTATCGGTCACGACAAACCCCGCGGCAAATTCAGACAAAACATACGTCGTCGTAGTGTCTTTCACCATTTGCATCGAGTATTGACTATGTGTACCTTCGGTAAAGTTGCGGCCCAAATTACTTATAACCTGTGTCCACTCTCCGGTTAAGTTGTCAGGCATAAATGTTGTCGTTTTACTGTCGGTAACAGGATCATGCACCGCATGCATTTTGCTGAAGCGCAGGTTTTGGCTCGGTTCAGAAAACCGATTGTCATAGCCGGCGATGATATAAGTATTGCCTGTCTCTTTGCCGTTCACTTTCTCCGCAAGCTGGCGCGAGTATTCGCTGGTCAGCTGCTGCTTAAAGCCAACGCCTGCCGCATTCGTTCCCAGTTTGGAATAAACACGCATCCAGTCGCCGGTTTTACCTTCCTTCGTTGTGTTTTTTTCTAAAACCTGGAAGGATTGCGAAAGATTGCCGCTTAAAAAATCAGGGTTATATCCCGTAATCGAAAGCGTCACTCCGGTTTTAGCGGCCTTAAGCGCTTGATGTTCGGCGCTGGACATGTTCAGATCGGCTTCCTTGATTAAATTTCCGTTTGAATCAACATAGATATTCTTACTGGAAAGAGACATGCTGTAGGTTGATCCCGCTGTTTCAATAAAGCCCGGATTTAAATTGCGAATCACTTTCACCCAGTCGCCCGTATAACCTAACTCCGTGTGACTGCGTTCTGTTTTTTGAATCATGCGGTCTAAATCGCCGGTAGTAAATGTCGCGTCATTAAAACCTGAAATTAAGAAGACGCGGCCTGTGTTTGTCAGCGTACCGGCATACTTTTCTTCGAATTGCAGCGAGAAAGTTGTCGGGCTTAGAAGGGCCGATCCGCTTTGAACGGTAAAGCCTGTGCCGAGCGATCCCAATGCCTGAGTCCAATCGCCGGTGCGGTTTTCGATCGTAACATCTTTATATTGAATTTGAAGCGACGACTCCACCGTGGTCTGTGAATTCGCCGGTCCGGTTAAAGTTTTATTGAGCCCGGTGACAACCAGCGTTACTTCACGGGATGGAAGCAGTTTCGCTTGAGCCGATGTCAAGGCTGTTCCGGAACTGCCCATCAATGAAGATGCTGTGCCGTCCGTTTCATAAAGTCTTGGGTTTTGAGGAATTCCCGACGCGGAAAATTCAGCCTTAACAAACATTGTTTTTGTCAGCTGAAGGCGGATTTCGGATTGATTATCGACATACGCGAAATTACTGCCCAAATGCGCCCAAACTTTGGTCCAATCGCCATTGACTCCGCTGTAAGTCATATTCTTGACGGTTGTTTGGGCGCCATACTCTAACTCTGAGCCGAACCAATAACCAGGAACCGCGGCATCACTTTGATAATTTGAAATCGTATAAGTGACTTTTGTTTTCAAAGCAGGGTTACCGCTTGTCGGAATAATATCTCCGGCGGCGTTGATCTCTCGGTCAACTGTCAGCTGGCGCGAACGTGTCGTGCCTTCTTTTTCATGAAAATTTTCGTCTAAGCTCAGCCACACCTGCGCCCAATCGCCCGTAACTCCACCGTAAGTAGATTGTTTTTCCACCGCTTGTTTCGAATAGGCCAAATCGCCCGTCGTAAAATCCACTCCCGCATAACCCGCAACTGTGTAAGTAAAATCGCGTGTCACCGTTTGGTCGACCAACATCCCGAGCGCATTCGGCACTTTTGTTTTAAGCGTATCCACTTTTGAAAGCTGGCGGGTATAGGTCGTATCCCGTGTCGCCGTAAAATTTATCCCAAGCTGCGACCAGTTACGGGTCCAATCGCCGGTTACGGTTCCGACGGTGATATTTTTATCTTCAATGCTGATCGTGCGATCAAAACCCTTTTTAGTGTCCAAAGCAACCGCGAAAGCTGAATCAAATCCGCTGATCGAATACGTCACGCGATGGGTCGTACCCGTTCCGGAAACAAGCAGTTGATGGTCCGCGGTTTCAACTCTTTGCTCCGTTAATGAAAGCGAATATTTAGTATCATTTCCAACGGTAAAACCGGTCTCCAGGCCGCTGTAAACACGCAGCCAATGGTCGCCCGTTATATTTTCAAAAGTCGCGGTGCCGATATCAACCTGCTTTGAACGCGTGGTATCCGAATCTGCCGTAAAGCTGCTGGTCATCCCCGATACAACATAGGTCACATCCACTTGGCGGCCTTGTCCCGATTGATTCAAAACACCCTGAGCATTAATAAATTCTTTCGTGTTGAGCTGAAGACCGTAACGGGTACGTTCTGTAGTCACCATGCCCGCGTTCAAACGTGACGTGCTTTGAGACCAGTCGCCTTGAATGCCTTCATAAGTAAACCCGGTGAGTGTTTTTTGTTCGCTAAATTCAATTTCACCTGATGAATGGTCCCAATTTGCCGAACGGTTGAGCGAACCATCTTTGGAGGAGACCTGATATCCACTGCGCGAAACTTCCGCGCCGGCTGTTCCAGGGACAACACTTTCGTAGATTTGGAAGGAGCTAATGTCCTGATTTTTCCACGCGGAATCATTCCCCGTTACATTTAACATTTGCGCCAGTGTCATCGCAGCATCAAACTGAACATCTTTTGCCGTACGCGCGACGGCACGGTTAATCGTCCAGGAATATCCGCCGTTTGTTTTGGCGCTGAGTGAGTTTGTATCCAAACCGCCGGTTCCGCTCGACCAGCTGAAAGATTCGCTCGCACCGCTCTTTGAGTAAACAATGCTCGTGCCTTGATTTTGAACGGTTGTAAGTGCGGGCAATAACTCCGCTTTCTGGCCGTTAGTCAGCGCGGATCCCATCAAAGTTATCACCATGCTTGCCGTGACTTGTTTTTGTTCGGTAAATGTCGCTTTCGTGGGGTCGGATTCCAAAATGCGCACGGTATCGGTTATGAGGCCGTCGATGGATGACCACGAATAAGAGGTTTGATCCGCGCCCGTGATCACACGGTTGAATGTCAGATAGCGCAAAGCCGCGTGTTGGTCATTCGCCGTAAGAACGCTTTCGGAAGTTAAATGAAGCGCATTTAAAAGCTGGCGGCGCTGCGAAAGTAATGGCCCTGCGCCATCCGGATCTTTATCGCTGACCTTGGAAATTTGAGCTTCAATATCGCTTAATGAAATCACTTTTGACTCAACAAAAGTTGCGCGGGCCCCATCCGGATTCGTCGGATCCAATTGCAGCGTATAACTAACCGATCCATCATCCGGCGAAAAGGTAAAGGTGTGAGTTGTGCCTGAAATATTTTCAAAAAAGTTGGCTGAGTTGCCCGCGCCGGTCAAAGCTTGGTCCACACGCGCGCGCTCCGCGGAATCCTTCATTTCTGTCGCATTAACATGCGCAATCAGCAAATTTTTTGAAACGCGCTTTTGAACCGAGTAACTGACTTTTGGAACCGGCGTGACCCCGGCGTCGGCTGCCACATTAAAATTGACCGCTACGGAATAATTATCTTTTTCTCCCGGAAAGTTCCAACCGTAAGTTACACGCCCCCCCGAAGTTAAACGTGAAATCGCCGAAGCCAGGAATTTCTGCGAAAGAACGCCGCCCGACAAAATATCATTTTTAAGGCTTTGAAGTTCATCGGCATCTTTTAATGAGGTAAAAAAGCCGTTAGTGCTAAAAGCGGCAAGCACTTCCGCTTTCGTAAGTGTCCGCATCGATTGGAATGACGCGGTTGTTTTCCACTGTCCCGAACCCGCCGGTGTTTTGGCGTTGACGTTCACCCCAAAGGAATTGCGTTCGTCCAAAGTATCGGTCCAGTTATAGCTAAAAGAACTGCCGTCGGAAGTACTGCGATACACGGCTTGAGTGGTTTTTAAATTTACCAAGGCTGTTTGATAATCGGCTCTTTGCGAGTCATCCATCCAATCCAGATGCAAATACGCAACCATGTCCGCTTTTTGTACCAGCTCACGGCGGGAAAACGTGGCTTCAGCGCCTCCGGGAGCGGTTTGATCAATATTAAGCGACCAGGATTTGGATCCATTCGCCGTTTGCCAACTGAGCGCTAAGCCATCGGAGCTTTGCAGTGACGAATAAGAATTTTTTGATTTATTGGGGTCAATCCGCAAGGCCGCCAGCTCGGCTTGAATGTAGGCAAGCGCTGAGGTGCCCGTTCCGGGAGTTAAAAGTGAATCTTCAAGAACTTTGATTGCCTCGGCGGAACTGAGTGTTTTCTTTTTCTCCAATTTAAGAAAATAATCACGGCCTATTTCGCGCGACGCGCTTAACAACAGGTTTTCGAGAGGCCGGTCAGCGTATGAAATTTCATAGCTGACATTCAGTCCGGATTCCGTACGAAAAATTTGCGCCTTCGATCCCGGCGCAAGCGCGGCATCAAGCTCCGCCGACAACGCTGCCGAAGAAGCCAGGATTTTCCCCGCGTTTTTGAGGGCTTTTAATTCATTGATCGAAACCGCAATAATCGAACTAAAATGCCACTCGGTAAGAGTTTGCAAACCGACTGTCGTTAACAGCTGGCGTGACAAACTATACCGGCCCGCGCCGTCGATCGAGTTCCAAGTGTAATTTGTGCCTGTTCCTGAAATACTGCGCACGGCAAACTCGGACCGATCGGCATTATTTAACCCGCTCGTTAAATCCGCTTTTTCTTGCGCCGTCAGCATGGAAGTATCAATTTTACCGATCGCGGCCCAAGTTAACTTGACTGCGTCGCTGAATGTCCAATCTATTTTTGAAGACCCGTCGCTAAAAGTGGTGGTGCCGCGGCCAAGCGAATAACTATGTAAGCCGTTTGCCGATTCCCAGAGGTAGGAGGTGGACGTGGTCCCAAAACTAATGGTTACCAAGCCGTCTTTAGATGATGTTGCCGCGCTCATCAACGCCTGATCGGCCGCGCTCAATTGAGCCTTGAACGATTGAATCTCGCTAAGCCGGTGAGCCTCGGTACGCGTATATCGATATTGCACTTGCGGCGCCGAGCCATCGGTAAAACGCTGCTTTTGAATTTGAATCGAAAAAGAGCGCGCACTGTCTGCGCTTTGCCATGAAATTGAAGAGCCCTCACGGTTCAAACTTTGTGAGAAAAGAGTGGTCGCGGGAAGCGCTGCAATATCCGCGTTAAATTGCGCAAGATCAACGGCGGACAACTGTGCGGAATAGGAGTTAAGCAGGCTGCGGCTAATCAGTTGTTCGGCGGTTAAATCATATTGCGAAAATACCTGCAAAGCTCCGAGATCATTCTCAACGGAAATACGCGATTCAGACGCCCGATAGGTTATTCCACGATCGGAAGACCTCCAACTCAAAGATTGCCGCCCACCTTGCAGGGTCACTTCAAACTCAGCATCCGGTCCGGCGTTCGAAATGTAAGAATTAAAAAGAGCCCGGTCCGCTTCATTCAAAAGGCTTGCCCAAGTAAGGGCCGTGGTCTTAGAAACCGACTGAACGGACGAAAATTGCGCGACATAATAGGAACGAACCGCGCCATTCGCTTCGATCACTTTCTTGGATATAAACGATAAACTATAGCGCTTCGTTTGATCCGCGCTCTCCCAAGTAAAGCCTTTTTGCGCCCCGCTTATCGTCACAGTTATTCTCGCATTGGCCATATCTGCGCCGGCAAGAATTTGACTGAAACTTTGCGCTTGGGCTAAATCTTCAAAGTAAGGCTTATTCGCCGCCATTTGCGCGGCAATGTAAGCTTGGAAATCCGCACCCGCCGCGGGAACCGCGACAGCCAAAGCAAGGTCCTGGCTTGTAATTTCATAAGCTGTGTTAAACGCCCAACTCTTCACGGTTGTGTAAATATTATTTCCGGTTTGATTTTCGCCGGTTTTGACTTTATCCGAACCTAATGAAAGTGAATAATTTTCATGTTTGTCCGCGGAACGCCAGGTAATACTCATGCCTCCGTTGGCGATTTGAGTATAAGTAAAGAACGCCTTCGGATCGGCTTTGGTCCAGGCCAGCGCAAGCTGCGCCGCAACATCCGCGTCCAGCGGTTTACCTGCGGAAGGAATATAAAGTTGCTGCGCGCGCGCTTGCGTGATACTGCGTGCAACTTCATAACTGGCTTTATTGACGGATTGGCCGTCAATTTTTTGATCTTTGAGAGTCACGCGATAAGTCACGCCCGCCATTTCAAAACTCAAAATACGGCTTTGATCGCTGACCACCTCGAAGAAATCAAGTTTTTTATTGAGCCGTGTTATGTCATCCAACACGGCAATCAACGCTGATTTCTCGTCCGATCCCAGTAAATTCGCCGCGGCATAAAGCGCGGCAATATCGGTTTGTTGGCGCACGGAAAAAGTGACGCGTTCTTGTGTGATCCATGTACCGCTTTGGGTGAGGAAGTAAGCGTTTTCGCGGCTCAATGAGTAATTTTTTTCGGAACGCGCGCCTTCAAAACTAAGCGTTTTTGATCCGGACAATGACGTTGAATAAGTCAAAGTCGTTTCATCATTCATATCCTTTGTCTTTGCTGTCTGCCAACGCGCCAAATCAGCGGCCTGTAATCCTATCGCAAAGTGATCCGCGAAGCTGATCGTAACATTATACTGGGTGCTAAAATCCCATTTATAGCGGTCAGTCATGACGCCGCCGACGTCTTCAACTTGCTCGTGATTTTGAAAAAGCACAAAAGTTTCATGCTTGTCCGTGGACTGCCAGCGAATACTCACGCCGTCTTTGCCGCGGTCGGATAAATCAAATTGTGCGGTCGATGAGGCAAGATTCAACTTTGCCAAAAATGTCTGATAGCCTTGGGCGTCTAATTTATCGCCCGCAAGAGCATTGTCATAAATTTGCAAAGCGCGGGCTTTGGTAATTTTACGGTCAGCTTCAAAGCTAAACTTACCTGAGATGGCGTTTGCGGATAGCCGGTAATTGACTCCGCCGACTTCAAAAGTCAACTCACGGTTTGAACCATTGATACTTTCATAATAAGTGACATCGTGGCTCGCATCCGCAAGCAAAAGAGCTTTATTTAAATCTACAATCTCATCGTTGCTTAACCCGCCGTGATCACGCGCATATAAAATATCGGATTTTGAAATTGTTCGGCGTGAACTCAAGCTGACCTTCTCCTGCGCAACCCAAACATCTTGTCCCGCTAAATTTGTGGTTAAAATTTGAACGGAAGTAATCGACAGTGAATAAGTCGATCCATCCAAACCTTCAAATGAAACGCTCTTGTCATTTTCACCGGTTAGCGAAAGACTAAACGCGGTCAGTGAATCAATTTTTGGCGCGCAAGCTCCCGTCTGATTTTTACAATTGAGCTTATCCCAGCTTGCGGTATCACTCCCGTTCAACTTAACAACAAGTGCGTCCACATACGCGCGGCTCACATTCTCCTGCACGCTGAAACTCCATTTCCAGCTCGTTTGCATCACTCCGTTCAACTGATCCGCCGCCGTTGTCGCCGGTTGTATTTGTCCCCTCACTGAATCCGCCGCCATGGTCGCCGCGTCAAACACCACTTCACTCCCTAAACTCAATACATACGTCTTCTTCTCATCCGCTCCCTGCCATCTCAATGTCTTTTCATTCGCTCCGTTCTCACTC
>JAYSWD010000169.1:0-1099 GCA_043718225.1 Candidatus Omnitrophota bacterium | reverse complement strand
CTTCGTCCACATAACGTTTCATCACGCGCGCGTGGCTTTCCCCGAGCGCCGTACCGAGCGTCGCCACCGCGTTTTTAAATCCATACTGGTAAAGCGTCACGGCGTCCATATAGCCTTCCACCAAAATCAAATGCTTCCAGACATCGCTGATATTTTTTTTAGCGAGATGCAAACCGAAGAGTTCGTTCTTTTTCGAAAAAATCGGGCTTTCAGGGCTGTTCAAGTATTTGGGCCCTTCTTCATCGCCAATTTTTCTGCCGCCAAAGGCGATAATTTTTTCCTGTGAGTTTTTGATCGGAAACATCACCCGCCCCCGGAAGACGTCATACAGCTGCCCCTTGGGAGAACGTTTCAGCAATGCGGCTTCCTCTGAAACCGCTTCGGGAATTTTTTTGCTTTGTAAATATCCCAGCAATTCGCGCCACTCCGCGGGCGCCCAGCCGATTTGAAATAGTTTGATAATTTCCTCAGTTAAGCCGCGCTTGATTAAATAGTCGCGCCCCGCTTTTCCGGCGGGAGATTCGAGCTGTTTTTGAAAAAAATCAGCCGTAATTTTGCAGGCCTCAAGCATTTTTTCGCGTTTACCCGAGTCGCGCTGCTGCGCCGCGCTTTCTTCGGGCAGCGGAATGCGCGCTCTTTCGGCGAGCTTCTTAAGCGCTTCTTGGAAATTCATGTTTTCAACTTTCATCAGAAAACTAAAAACATCGCCGCCGACGCTGGTCGAAAAGCAGTGAAAAAGCTGCTTGTCCGCGGAAACAAAAAAAGAAGGCGTTTTTTCGGGAGTAAACGGCGAAAGGCCTTTAAAATGCTTGCCTGCTTTTTTCAGCGGCACATATTCAGAAATAACATCGACAATGTCATTGGCTGAGGCCACTCTGCGAATCAGTTCTTCGGCGTATCTCATGCGACATACCTCATGAATGAGCCACCTTACGATTAACCAAGGCGCGCACAGGAGTCAATGCGCCGTCCACGAGCTGCGGCACAAAATTTTGAAGGATGACGCCATAACGCGATCCGTTTTTGTCGAACATTTTGTGCATTTTTTTTCCGGGAAGAAGAAGAATAAACTGCGCCGTAAAACTGCTGATCAGAAGCA
>JAYSWD010000168.1:0-9899 GCA_043718225.1 Candidatus Omnitrophota bacterium | reverse complement strand
CTTGTCGTCCGTACCAACCATTTTCTGAGAATGTTGCTTGAATATTTCGGCAATCGTAGCGTATGTGCCTTGCAGCGCGCGGACTTGTTGCGCTTCTGTTTGCGGAACGCCTTCTGATACTTTGACCGGCGGCTGTTCAGTCGCAGCTTTGACTTCTGTTTCGGGCCCAGGCGCCGCATCCTTTTTGGACTCACTTATTTCTGGTGCAGATGGCGTCGCGGCCTGCTGCCATGCTTTTGAAACACGTCCCAAAAGTTCACGCGCGACAACGGGCCCCGCAAGGCTCGTTAAGCGGGCCCAGAGGGGTAAACGTGAAGGTGAAGATGTTTCAGTAGCTTTAGGTGATTGATCAAGATTTGCGATTTTTGCTTTTTCATTTTCAAGCTTGTCATTCACACCTTTTGTAAGATTTGGATTAAGTTTAGTAATAAGATTTTGATAAACAAGCTGCATGGCGTGTCCCTCATGCTCACCTTTAAGAGCGGTAGAAATACCCGTCTCCAAGTTATTTGCAATTGAAAGGGCTTCCACTTCAATGATACCGATCATCCGAAAAAAGACATCCGCGGTTGCCGCTGATTCCTTTAATTTGCTTATTAATTCGTTCACAGCCGCTTGGACGCCCGCATCTCCCTGCAGTGAAAGCGAATTTAAATGTTCAACAAAATCAGGATCCGTTATCGCAGTGATGAGCGCGTGATCTTCAAGTGAAAAATTGCCGTCTTTTTCAAGTTCCATAGCAACAACTTGAGCCACCTCAGCCACTGAAGCTCCCTTTTCAACTGCCTCTTGAGCAACATTAATTGCGGCTGATTCCGAGAGGCTCAAAGCCATTCCGGGAGCTTGAACACCTGCCAATTCCGCAGCATCCGTCAACAATGAATCGGACATATGGGCCACCGTTAGAGCCGCATGGATTTCAACCGGCGTCATGACCGCCATACCAAATGCACCAAAAGTAAAACTGTCGAGCCATACCTCAACATCAGTCAGCGTATCCCAAAAAGCACTGCGGAATATTGATCGAAAATTTGATTGGGTGGCATAAAAACGTAGCGTTTTGAAAAGGCCCATGAAAGGCACATTAAAATCCCAAACAACCGAGTAAGGCGGACCTTGGGGCTGAGAAAGGTTTAAGTCTCGAGAAAGCCGAGCATAATCCGCGGCATCGACAAGTGACAAAGACTTGTATTTGATCAGGGGCGCTAAATAAGTGTTTAAAATACCGATAACCGCCGATCGATCGTTGCCTCCTGTTAACCCAGCCAAAGTTGCAATCAGCGCTTGATATTTCTCTGACTCAAATAAATTCGGCTGCTGCAGAATATCTTGAAATGACGCCATAACCACTGTCTTGGCAGAATCAGGTATAGACGAAGCTTTTAAATCATTGGCGAACGCTTGCGCAACTCTCGCGTTCCGCTTTTGCTCTAATTTGGAAGGAAAACGCATCAGATATACAGTCAAACCCGCGCCAAGGAACCCACCGATAGTAAGTAACCCAACGCCCCAGACAGGCAATCCCAAACCGCCAACAAAAGTTAAGGTTCCGGCTATACCAACAAATTTCAAAGCGATGCCAATACCCATGACGATTTTGCTAATAACAGCCATATAAGTGCGGCGTCCGGCAAAATCAAGATTACCGCGGACCGCCACCGCGTCATTCCACAAAGCATCTTGCGCGAATTGGCTTAACGATGAGGGCCGGCTCCCTTTTGACTGTTCAGAAACATATTGGATACGATTCAGAGCCGAAGCACGATTCTGATACGTTACAACTGAGCCGGTTTTCCAACCAATCAAAGGCAAAACAAACTTTCCGTAAAACGCATGCAACAAATGTGGGACGAGAACTGCAAGTTCATAGGCCACGATTCCCGGCACTGTCGCTTTGGGATTTTCTTTTTTTCGAACGGCGAAAAACTGGCTTATGCCAGTTTTAAAAGCAAGACCCAATTTGGGAAAATATCCCCGAAACCATTTTTGCTTTCGAACCTTGCTGATATCGCGAAATGATTTTTTAATCAGCGCCCAAAAACCTTTTTGAGCATGAGTGCTGGTCGTAAGATCCTTGTTCTTCATGTGAATCTTTTCATCGGCTTTGCGCATACTTTGAATCCAGCGATACAAAACCGATTTATCAGCCGAAGGAATCTCGGTCCAAGATTTAGCAGACCCTTTTGTTTCAGCATTATAGCGCTGAATAATATCGGCTTCTGACAACCCAATTTGACGGAGAAGCGCAACCATATCCTTCAAAGAAGAATAAGCTGTGGTTGATGCGATTGCCGCGCCCTGTGGCAATTCACCGTTTGCTATAATCGCATCAAGCGTCTGACTTCGGGCGGACTTGGGGTTTCTGTCCGTAACCAAAGCAAAGTAGACACTTCGAAACGCAGAAAAAACGCTACCCAGAAAAAGCACAGCTGTAACAGCTAGAATCGAAGAAACAAGCGCGCTTGCAAGAATAGTAATAAAACCGCCCAAAAAACCGGCGCCCAAAACTGCAACAACTAATGGCGCGACAAGCGGGTTCAAAAAAAACAATCCGGCAAGAAAGGCAATACCAAGACCGACTCGCTTAGCGATAATCACCTTTTTTGACGCGGGGCGAATGACTTTTCCTTCAACAACTCCCGGAATCTTGAGTTCGTCGGGCGTCGATTGATGAAAAGAAGGTAATCCAATCAACGGAAATTTGGCCTGCGCTGCCCATCTCGTGGCCTGTTCCATTAATGATTCGTTACCGGTTTTATTTTTTAGTTCAATGACCCGAAAAACAATTTGACTTCTTTTATTTAGATGATCGTTAGATAGATGCGCAGAAAGTCCCAAATTCCTTTTCGCTAACTCATTGTCAATTCGCAGCGCATTAGCTTCGGGCGATTGCGCTGCATCAAAACCCGCGATCGCTTCAGGATAAATATCTCCGTCAACATCAATAACAATGGTCGATCCATTTTCATAATGTTCCCTGTGAAGCTTTAGCCCCGCAATAAATGTTTTTTGCATCTCTGTAAGATCGGCAGCTTCCACAACAGGCGTTGAAGCAGTTGCTGCGGTGGCGGCTTTATCAGCTCTGTGTTCGGATCTTGCGGATGCGGCTTCAGGCGAACGTTTTCCAGAATCTGACACAGAAGGCCGCGAAGCTTTCCGTGAGGGAGTTGTTGCCGCCAAATTTGCTGCAGCGCGAACTTTGCTAATCTCCCTTTTTATTTCTTTAGTTCGTTCACGCTGATCATCTGTGGCTAGTCTGACCTGCTCAAGCGTATCAGTGCCGCTCGTCCAAGGTTTTATACGGAGAACAAAACGGCCTCGTTTACTTTCAATCTCAAGATCATTCATGCCTGCGTTGCGGGAAAGGTCGGAAGTGACATTCTCCGCTGTAACCCAAACTTGCTGGCCATCAATTTCAAAGACAGGGCCTTTTCCCTCAGCCAAATAGATTTTCCAATTATTCGGAATCAATGCGCCGGCTAAAGCTTGCGCACCACCCTCTGCATTTTCGGCGCTCCAATAACCGGAGCTTGCTAATGTGATGATCATTTCAGAGGAAACAGTTCCGGCAGTTAAAGCTTCTTGTAACGCCGCTTTAACTGCTAACTGAAAACGAGGGTCATTTAAAGCGGCTTTCTTATGCGCAGCCATGGCTTGATCGATTTGTTTTTCAATCTTAAGCGGCACGCCTTTCATTGCGTCTTCATAAAGCTTGGCGTCTTTGGCTTGATCAATGGCTTTGGTGATTTTCGGTGTGACAACTAAATAAGAAATTCCCCGTTCTTTCAAACTACGTTCAATGCCCGGGGTATGGAAACCACCGGTCACAATGGCGGAAAGAGTTACTCCTTCGGAATCAGCTTTTGAAATAGCGTTGTCGATCAGAACGCTGTCGCGCTGGATGGCAAAGTCGTAAAACTTCTCTAATTTGGGCAGATCTTGATCAAGAATTTCTAAGGACGGTAATCCGTAGGAGAAATGATACTGGGCTAGTTTCGGCGTTAAAAAGTCTTGGAATGTTTTAGCGGTAAATTCGGCGCGGTTCTTAAAATAAAATTCGGCATCATCTTTTGTGAGCGTGAAATCGAAAAGCTTAGAGATGACATCATAGATGCGCCATTTGCGGTCAAGCTGCTTTTGATCATCCGTTTTTAATTCAACCTTACGAACCGCTTCGTCTAAAGCCGCAATTTCATCAAAAAGACCCGCATCGATACTTTCATAAGACTGTATATAACGGAGATAATCCAAAACATTCTGATAAGCTTCGCGGCTTGAGACGGGCAAGACCATGCGGGCAGTTCCGGCAAGGTAAGCATAAAAATCTCCGCGGCGCATTTTTTTCATACGGAAATGAATGGTTTTGGTCAGAAACTCAGAAAGCATTTCAGACGGCAAGAATTTTTTAATATCCCGGATTAACACATCTGTTTCTTTCTCAGCTTTCTCAAAGTTGATCTTCGTTTCAAGCTGAGTCAGTTCGATAAGAGACTGCATACCCGGAAATTCAGCAACATTGATTTTGTTTTTCCCGGCCATCGTTTGAAGCATGTTCACATAAGCAACAAGGTCATGCCCGCTTTGCTGAAAAATAAGACGCTTTGCGTTAAGGTCACGAACTTCGGCTGAAAACTCAAACCGGCTAACATCATTTAAAACTTTGTGAAGCTGAACCAAAACTTCTTCGTCTTTCTCTTTAAAATTTAAGGCGTCGAGATAAGCCTGACGGTTTAAGTCATAAAGTTTTTCATCTTCGATTCCATTCACAGTCGATTGGATATGATCAGCGATTACGGCATACTCTGTTCCGCTCAATCTTCCCTGCCGCAAAAAGAAATCGGCGACAGCCGTGCGCGCTGCTTTGTTTTCAACAAACTGAAATTGGCGCGTATTTATTTCGCCCCATGCGCCTTCCACATTAACCAAACCAAGACCATGCTTGCTTTCAAAGTATTGAATCAGCTTGGCGATATTCTTTTGCGCGTCTTCGTTGATGTGGGCATCTTGAATGTGAATGACATATTGATCGGATGTGCCCTGAAATTTCGATTTCATTGTTCCAAACTCGGCGGGAAAATCAGCCAGCAAATCAAGTTGGGATGCCGCGATGGAGGGCGCTGCAGCCAACGGCTCGGGACCCTTGATAATTGCCGCCGCGGTATCAGCTTGGATAACACTTGTGAAAGTGAAGACAATGGACAAAAGAAGCGCGCAGCTTTTCAGAAATTTTCGAACCACACTGTTCTCTCTATTCATCTAGCTGGCCTCGAGATTGTCGGTTAAGAAAATCTTTGTTAAAACGTTTTGTAAGTAGAGAATATTAATAAATTTAAATTTTTTTTCAATCACAAAATAAAATATACCGAGTAAATCTGATAGTGTCAAATATAGCCAATCCACGATGATAATCATAAGTCATTTAAACATATATACTTACATGTTTTTATAAAACTATTTTAACTTTTTAGAAGGAATTGACCTTTTTCAACTAATTTCTCTGTAGGAAATTAGGCTATCTATCTTAAGACAATAAGGACAATTCTGCTGAAACAGCAAAGATCGGAGTTTGTAAGAGGTTAGACGGCGTAATTGTTAGCAGATAATCTGATTTAAATCGCGGAAAACATCAGCCTGTTTTGTCTCATTAAAAATTTCATGATAAAAGTTTTTATAAATTGTTAAGGTCTTAGAAGGCGCTGAAATTTTTTTATAAACTGTTTCAGCCGCTTTGGTACAAACAAGTTTATCTTCCCCCGCAAGCAAAAAATGAACGGGGTTTTTGAAATCAATGGAATCAAGTTCGCTAATTTTTTTTCCGGTCCTGACCATTTCATTCAAAAGTCTCGCCGTCATCTTACGCATAATCCAGGGATCATTTTTATAGGAACGCATTTCGAATTCGCAGTGGGTTAGATTCTTAAAATAAACTGGGTTATGATAAAGAAACTTCGGATTCCATGCATGAATTAAGCTGTTTAATCCGAGAATAAAATTAGGAGCGGCAACACGGAAACAGGGCGCCGAAAAAATAAATCTTTCGGCCGGCACCTGATATTCAGTCCAGAGACGCATCAATGTGAGCCCACCCATGCTATGTCCCAAAAAAATCCGGGGAACAGCAGCAGGATGATTCGCGTTTAGAAAATCGAGAAAATCAAGAGCGTCGCGTTCATACCGTTCAAAAGACTCTATAAAAACAACCTCTCCGCCTGATTGCCCCATCCCGCGCATATCAAAAAGAGCGATTTGAAAATCTGGAAAATATCCTGAAAATTTCTCATACCGGTGCGAATGTTCTCCGAAACCGTGAAAAATAACAAGCGAACGCCGGGGTGAAGCCGGCTGATAAACACGGTAAAAAAGGCGAACACCATCCGAAGCTAAAAAAAATCCTTCATGCCAACCACTGACCATTTTTGGGGAAATATCCATTCAATCACATCTTTTTTTTATAACCGCTTAACCAATCCCACTTCCGGGAAGTGATTGACTCTCTAGGCCAAATATAACTTATCAATCTGCGCGGCATATTTTTCCATCACAAACCGCCGTTTCACCTTCAATGTCGGAGTGAGTTCGCCGTGTTGAATTGAAAATTCCTGCGGCAAAATAGCGATTGCTTTAATCGATTCAAAACGCGCCAATTCTTCTGTTTGCTTCTGCAGGCGCGCAAAAACCCAGTCACAAAATCGCTTATTACCGACCCACGACTCAAAATTTTGATCCTCGAGGCCCACTTCCGCTGCTCCCTGAGCGGCAAGGGAAAGGTTTAAAACAACTAGAGCCACAATGTAAGGCCGTTTGTCGCCCAATGCCACAACTTGGGAAAACAAAGGATCTCTCCCGACTAGCCCCTCAAGCTTTTGCGGCGCCACTTTTTTGCCGCCGGCGGTAACAATTAAATCTTTTTTCCGGTCGGTAATTTTTAAATACCCGTCCGCGTCAAATTCGCCGATATCACCCGTGTGAAACCAACCATTTTGTAAAACTTCGGCTGTGGCCTCTGGATTCTCAAAATAGCCCTGCATGACACAGGGGCCGCTTGTCAGGATTTCACCATCTTCCGCGATCTTGACCTTTACATTCGGAAGAACTTTGCCCACGGTGCCAAAGCGAAACTCCTCTTCCGTATTCACCGCGATGACGGGCGAAGTTTCAGTCAAACCATAACCTTCCAAAATTAAAACCCCGCATATTTGAAAGAACTCCGCTAATTCACGGGAAAGCGGCGCGCCGCCCGAAATAAAAAATCGAATCCGCCCGCCTACTCCCTGCCGCACTTTGGAAAAAACAAGCCGGTCATATACTGAGTCTATGATTTTTAAAAGAAAACTTCCCTGCTTGAGCTGGGCAAAGTTGTTTTTCCGGAAAGAAATCGCGCTTTGAAAAAGAATCCGGGAAATCGGCCCCGCTTTTTGCAATTTCGTTTGAATCGCGGCGTACACTTTCTCGTAAAAACGCGGAACAGCTGCGGCGACAGTCGGAGAAACCTTTTTAATATCGTCCGCGACAGTCTGCATACTTTCGGCATAAACAATTTCAGCGCCCGAAAAAGCCATAAAATAATATCCCGCAAGCCGTTCAAACACATGGCTGAGCGGCAAAAAAGAAAGCGCCACGTCTTTTGGGGTAATTTGAATGCGTGCCGCGGCGCTGCGATAATTTTCGAGGAAGTTATGATGCGTCAGCATCACGCCTTTGGGAACCCCTGTCGTGCCTGAAGTATAAATCAAGGTCGCTAAATCGCTCGGCTTAATCTGCGCAGACAAAGAGGAAACGGATTCGAGCTGGCGAGGAGTATCTCCCTGCAATTGCAATGCAGCTAAACTCATAGAGAAGGGGGCGCCATTTTCATAGAATGTAATTATTTTTAGGTTTTCAGGTTTGCCCGGAAAAGCACAAACTTTGTCGTATTGCTCCGGCGTTGAAACAAAAACAACTTTCATTCCAGAGTTTTTTACAATGAATTCCAAATCCGCGCCGGAAAGTGTCGGATAAAGCGGCACTACAACAGCCCCGAGCGTTAAAATACCTAAATCCGCAAAGGTCCAAGCAGGACAGTTTTCCGCTAAAATTCCAATCCTGTCGCCGGGCTTGACACCTAAAGAAAGAAGTCCGGCGGCGGTTAAACGAACCGACTGCGCCCATTTCTTCCGGGTCACCGAGCCGGTGAACTCCCCCCGTTCTTTGAATCGTAAAGCAACCCGATCGGCATTTTGCGCGGCTGTTTTAAAAAATAGATCGGGAAGTGTATCCGGCATGCGTTCAGGAGGCTGGCTTTTGGGCCGAGTCTTGAAGAAGTTTTTTATTGCGTAAAGTTTCTTCGCGAATAATACGCAGTTTTTCTTGGGCTAGCAAAGTCTCACGGGAAGGCAGTTTCGGCCGCTGACCGCCTGAAATCAATTGGATTTCGGATAAGATTTTTTGATGAATTTGAGCCTGCTCTTGAATCCGAAGCATTTGGGCGGACTTGGATTGCTGTACCGAGTTTATCTTTTTATTGAGGACCATCACAGTTTGAAGCTCCTCGCGAATTTCTTTGATCACCTTGTCTTGATCCGCGGATTGCGGCGCCACGGGCAGACGGCTAACAGCCTTCACAGTTGAGGAAGGTTTTACGGAAGCGACAGAAGATTTTGTCTTTGAAAACGGCTTGTTTGGCACTGTTTGTATGATTACGTAGACAACGCCAACCAATGCAGCAACGAAAACAACCAGTCCTGGAATAATAAATTTTTTCATGAAATCTCAAGTGAAGACTATCACAGAGGAGAGTATTATTCTAGTACGAGCTGCTTAATCCGCTGCAGCTGGGCTTGCGCTTGCCGCTCGCCTTCATCAATAAATTTTGCGGGCCTATAAAACTCAATCCAGTTGCCGCCCGGAACAACCGCGTGAATATAAACATCCACTTCATTCGCCCACGTCTTAACCATTTCATACTCCATAAACTGAATGGTATTCATGAGAACATTAAATACATTCGCGCTGTAATGTCTTTGCAGTTTATACCCGATCAGGGCAATAAAACGCTTGATCGGATTTTTCTGGCTCAAACTTTTTATCGCGATTTCTCGGTCCAACTTATGCTTCGCGACCCGGTCATCCGGTGAAGGCAAAACATTGACTGCAATAATTTTATGAATTCCGTCTTCAATCAAAGTTCTGACCGGTAAGGGGTCGAGCACGCCGCCATCGATGAGATGCGTGTTCTTATAAGAAAGCGGGCGGAAAACTCCCGGAATCGAAATGCTGGCGCGCACCGCATCAAGAACCCGTCCGCTTTCGAATACCTTTTGATGAGAGGTGTAAAGATCAACCGCGACAATTTTTGTGGGAATACGTAAATCCTGAAAAGTTTTTTGTCCCAGATAACGCGACAGAAAGCGGCATATCTGGTCGCCTTTAAAAAAGCCGTGATGCGGCAGCAAAAAATCTAAAAAGCCTATCAATTCAAAAAAAGCTTTCTGCTTGCTGGATATCCGGTCAATCAACTGTTCAAGTTCGGCAGCGCTGTGTCCCGCGGCCCACAGTGCTCCGATCAACGACCCAATACTCGAGCCCGAAACTACATCCACTGTAATCCCTTCGCGTTCAAGAACTTTTAAAACTCCTATATGTGCGAGCCCGTATGCCGCGCCGCTTCCGAGCGCAAGCCCGACCAATTTTTTTGCCCATTCTTTGGCAAGATAGCGGTGCACCCGTTCATAATCAGCGGGATGATCGATTTCTACCGGAAAAGTGATCACATGCGCAAAATCATGTAGGTTTTGAAACTCGGTTGAAACATCTTCCGGCACCTGCTGAATAAGCATTTTAAGCTCTTTGCGCCCGAACCCGTAAGCTTCTTTAAGGGTGATCAATTTTTCTTGAGACAATTTCAGCCCCTCGTCATCGCC
>JAYSWD010000167.1:0-9907 GCA_043718225.1 Candidatus Omnitrophota bacterium | reverse complement strand
TGCGGTCAACCATTCTTGATGGCCGTTGCTGTAAATACGGTGAACCTTAGTGGTGCCGTCAGCTGCCGTAGCTTGATAATCAGTATATCCGCCACCCAAGAGACGAGAGGAGGAACCGCCGCCGCTGTTTGAAGAACAGCCGACTAAAAAAAGAAGGGCGAGAGCGGTTAAATACTTCATACTATTAATTCTCCGTTGATTAAATCTGTTTTGAGATCACATTGACTTTAAGTTTTATTAAAATATCGGGTTATTATAGCCCAATACCAGAGTTATGCAATATAGGGCAAAACCCTACGTGATGCCGGAAGTCAAATCAGAATGACCAAGATTTTTATCGGGAAAAGCGCGGTCACGGATGATTTGTTTCAATTCTTTCATTTCCGGAAATGCGTTCCGCTCTTTGCGGCACCAAATCATCGAGTCGTTTAAAAAAACCCGGAAAACTCCTCCCGTCGAAGGCTCTAAGGTAACGGCTCCTAGTTCTTCTTGAAATGTCGTAAGAAGCTCTTGCGCTGTCCAGGCCGCGCGCAAAAGCCAGCGGCATTGCGTACAGTATTTAATTGTAATAACAGGCTTCAAAGTTTCCTCGCATTCTTCAAGCGTGAAGCGTATCTCGTGAAGCGCTTTTTGGGAGCGCGCTTTTCGCTTCACGTAATTAGTCGCCGATCAGTTTCTTTTTGCTCTGACTTCGTCAACCGCCATTTGCCTATTCTCCCATAATCTTTATTAATACGCGTTTCTTGCGGCCGCCGTCGAATTCTCCGTAGAAAATTTGTTCCCAGGTGCCGAAATCCAATTTTCCGCCTGTCACCGCGACCACGACTTCACGTCCGAAAATTTGGCGTTTAACATGCGCGTCACCGTTGTCTTCGCCGGTTTGATGATGGCGGTAGCCTTTCAAATCATACGGCGCCAGCCGTTCGAGAAAATCATCAAAATCCTTCAATAAACCTTTTTCGTCGTCATTGATATAAACGCTCGCGGTAATATGCATCGGATTCACAAGGCATAAGCCTTCTTTGATGCCGCTTTTTTTGAGAATGGCTTCCACCTGCGGCGTGATGTTAATGAATTCGCGTTTTGTTTTGGTGTGAAACCAAATCTCTTCGCGGTGGGTTTTCATGTTTCGTCTCCATAAAAAATTTTGGCGTTCGAATGCCTTTATTATATCATGCAGGGATTCATCAACTCAGGACAGCCATGGCCCAAGAAGAAAAAAAATATCCGGGAAGAAAATACTCTTTTTTAAAAGTCCTGGCTTACCACCTGGAGTACGCTGCCGTCAAACTTTTGGCATTCATTGCCAATAGCCTGTCAATTGAACAAGCTTCAAAAATTGCCGCTTTTTTTGGAAGAGCCGCTTTTTACCTTTTAGCGCGTAAGCGCCAAACCGCGCTTGTTAATCTTGCTCTGGCATTTCCGGAAAAGACAGACGCGGAACGCCATGATATCGCCAAAAAATCTTTTGAAAGCGCCGCGATCAGTATGTGCGAACTTTTTATGATTCAGAAAATCGTTGATACGGCGGAAGAACGTTTCGATTTAAGCGAATCCTCGCCTTTTGACACAGCGATAGTTCAAAAGAAAGGCGTGATTCTCGCCTGTTCTCATTTGGGCGCCTGGGAATGCCATGAAATGATTTCCAACCTTAAGCATACGCCGCTTATGGTCATCGTCAAAAATTTGAAAAATCCCTATGTCAATCGGGAGATCAACCGCTTGCGGACGCTTACTTCGGTGATTCCCCATGATAAAGACCGCGCCATTCGCGGCGTCTACACAACCGTCAAAAACAAAGGCATTGCGGCGATTTTGCTCGATCAATGGGCTGGCAGTGACGGTATTTGGAGTCCGTTTTTCGGAAAAGAAACTTCAACCACGACGATTGCGGCACGCTTCGCGCAAAAAACAGGCGGAATCATCGTGCCCTCTTTTTGTATTCGCGTCCGGCCGGGGCGATATAAGCTTATTTGCCTTCCGGAATTAACCGTGGGGGATGAAAGCCGCGGCGTTGAAACGCAAATCACGCTTGAATTAAATAAAATTTTGGAACAAAAAATCCGGGAGTACCCCGAGCAATGGATTTGGGGGCATCGCCGCTGGAAAGACAAACCCGCGCAATCACGCGCTCAATAATTTCCCGGCCCGAGGGGCTTGGTTTTAAAGGCTTTTGCGGATGGCAGCCGTAGTTTCTTCGCTGCTGACAGGCTTCGAATAGTAATATCCCTGCACATAGTCGCAGCCGAGCTCTTTGAGTTTTTCAAGCACTTCCAGCGTTTCCACACCTTCGGCGATAACATCAATTCCGAGGTTATGTGAAAGGCCGATGACTCCTTGGACAATCTCCAGGCTTTCACCGTCTTTTTCAAGTTGGCGGATAAAAGATTGATCGATCTTTAATTTTTCAATATCCAGTTTCCGCAAAAGCGAAAGTGACGAATAGCCTGTTCCGAAATCATCCAGGTAAAGCAGCAGGTTCATGCGCTTTAAAGCCTCCAAATTCGCGAGCACAACTTCATTGTCGTCAAGCAGCACTGTTTCGGTGATTTCGATGCGCAGGAACTCGGGTTCAACTTCATATTTTTTAAGCACATCCCGTACGTTCGTGACAAAATCAGGCTGATGCAATTGCCGCGCGGAAACATTGACGCTTACATAGAGCGCGAAACTTTTCGGAAACTCCCTTTTCCATTCCGCAATTTGCCGGCAGACATCTTCAAAAATCCAATCGCCGAGCGCGACAATCATGCCGCTATCTTCGGCCACAGGAATAAAGTGTGCCGGGGAAATAAGCCCCTGCTCCGGGTGCTGCCACCGCACAAGACTTTCAAATCCGGACAGTTTTCCGGTCTTCATTGAAACAATCGGCTGATACAGAACAAAAAAATCTTTGCGGTCTATGGCGCGCCGCAAATCCGTTTCAAGCCCCATCAGCGTCACTGCCTTCGAGTACATCTGCTCATTAAAAAACTCATGCCTCCGCCGGCCGTTCGACTTGGCGACATACATCGCGGTATCGGCGCCGCGCAGCAAATCGCTCGCGTTTTTAAAACGCGGACCGCCGATCACAATGCCTATGCTCACGCTTGTAAAAATTTCATGCCCGTCCAGATGAAAAGGTTCGCGCAGATGAGTCCGGATTTCTTCGGCAACGTCCCGTGCTTCCGACTCCGTTGAAATCCCTTCCACAAGTAAACCGAATTCGTCTCCGCCGACGCGCGCGAGCGCGCTCATTTTTTGAAGTTTTTTTCGAAGCCGGTAAGCCACACTGATTAAAAGCTGGTCGCCTTTCACATGCCCGATGCTGTCGTTCACGACTTTAAAACGGTCAAGGTCCATATAAAAAACCACAAAGTGATAACCGGACTCCCGCCGCATCCGGGAGATCGCTTCGGAAATCCGGTCTAAAAAAAGAGTTCGCGTCGGAAGGTCGGTAAGCGGATCGTAAAACGCGTTATGCAGCAGTTTTTCTTCCGCTTTTTTCTGGTCAGTGATGTCGACTGATACGCCCAACACGGCAAAATCTTTCTGTCCGGGAACCAGAAACGGAATTTTTATGGTTTGCAAAAGGCGTTTATTTCCCGAAACACCCACAAAGCTTTGCACGGGAATAAATTTAGGCTTCCCATCCTGCATCACTTCCTTGTCATCGCGGATAAATTCATCCAGCTCATCCCTGGAACGGTGAAAATCTTCATGCCTCGCACCCGTTAAAGCCTCAATAGTCGTTCCGTAGGCATCCGCCATGGCCTGATTGACTAAAATAAAGCGCCCGGTTTTATCTTTGGCAAAAATCATATGCGGAACAAGATCGATGATTTTACGGAGTTTCCGCTCGCTGCCTCTGAGGGCGCGCTCACCTTCAATGCGCCCCTTTCCCTCGCGGCGAAGTAAAAATAAAATCACTCCCCAAAAAACAGTCAGAAGAAAAATGCCCCCGAACGCCGCGCCAAAAAAAACAAACCTGCTCTTCTGATAACCCGATAAACGCTCACGGACGTTCTTTTTAAGGTCGATTTCATGCCTTTGAATGCCTTCGCGGTATTGCTTCCTGAGCTGATGATATTCCTGGCTTGAAAGAATCCGTGAAGCCGCCTGGAAATCTTTTTTTTGAACTTCCTCAAAAGCCTGGCGCTCGATTTGAATTTTTCGGGCATTGGCGCGGTAACTTTCCAAAACACCGTTTTTCTGGTCAACGCGCGGAGTTAACTCCAAAAGCCTGCGAATAGATGTGCTTTGTTGAGGAAAAAATTCGTCATATTGAATTTCCCAGTTGGGGTCGCCGTTGGTCGCGGCCATGCGTGCGGAAAGAGTTAAAACTTCTCCGAGTTGAATGGTTTCATCCGTCAAACTCTGTAATTCAAGGTCATTCTCAATTTTACGGACAAGACTTTCGCCTGTTTGCCAAAAATGCCAGCTTACCGCGCTAAAAGCGAGCAGTGTCAGCACCGCTCCGATTGTAATAAAACGGGATAAAAAATTCATTATTCCTTAAAAATCTCTTCGTTTATGAAAGCCAAAAACGCCAGATTAAAAACCCGGCGATCAAAAGAATAAGCGCAAACCGAATGATTTTTTGAAAAATCCAAAAGGCTAAAATAAGCCCCAAAACGGCGCCGGCGATATATAGGGTGTTTTGCTGAAAAATATCCGGTAAATTCATTCAAACCTTTTACGGAATATTTCCTTGATTATTGAGCCTTAAAATACGCCGCTATTCTATCAGGGATAAGCATCGACGGACAAGATGCGTTCCCCGACATGTTTTTGTTAATTAAAATGGGTCGGGGTTAGCAGCTGAGCACAGCTCAGAGCAAAGTGTGTGGTTGCGTATCAGCCCACCTGCCTGCAGGCAGGCAGTGAGCGAAAATAAAGCAAGGGGTGGTTGCGCCTCAGGCGCAGAACAGAAAAAGTGCGGTTGCGTCGACGCCGCAGAGTGAAAACAAAAAAGAAAGCCGGCAGAAGTTCTGCCGGCTTTCTTTAACTCAAAAAGGAAATTACTGCGCTGTCTTATTGGCCTCAGCTTGAGCGCTTGCGCTTGCATTCGCGTCTGCATTGGCTTCGGTTGCGGTATTGGCTGCGGTCGTTGCCGTGGTCTGAGCTTTTTTGGCAGTGGCGGCGGCCTCGGTCGCATCCATCGCAGCTTTCGTCGCGGTCTGAGCTGATTCAACCGCATCGGCAGCGGATGTTTCGGCGGTGGCCGCGGCTGTATTTGCGGTTTCAACCGCCTGTTCAGTCGTTTCCTGCACGGACTCACTCAACAAACCGAGTGATGCGGCGTCTGCGGCAATCTCTCCCGCGCTTTCAGTTGAATCCAGCGTACTGTCAAGCGTGTCCGCTGTATCAAGATCAAAAATATCTTCGTCGAGGTCCGTCATGGCGGTATCCGACTGAAGCGGCATTGCCGTATCTTCAATAAAGTCGGAAACCGGCTCTGCGGGTTCTTCTTTCTTCGTGCAGGCGGAAACAACCACGCCAAGCATCAGAACGAGAATAAGCAATGACAATAAATTCTTTTTCATTCATTTCTCCTTTTTTAAATAAAAACATTCGGAACAATCAATTGTGTTGATCAGCCGAGGCACACAGATATAACATAAGCGCCGAGGTTTGTAAATCGAATCAACCCCTACAGCCCCGTGTGGGCAGGCATCAGGCATTATATTTAACTGTATAGCTAAAAACTACCTCTTGCCCCTTCGGAATTCCGATTACAGCCTCAATTTGCTGAGCGCTTTTCTTTTGAAACGGATGGGAATTTTTAGTGATTTTCCACTCCCGTCCTCCATATAAACTCTCCGCAACCAAAACCTGGATGTCTTCTTCTTTGCGGTTGCGCAGTTTAATCTGCCAGGTTTCTTCCCAAACCTTGCCAGGCTGAATTTGATTGTAATTAGTTTGATTGCGTTCTACCGCCAAATCAAAGACATTGCCGAGCAAAAGGCTGAGCTTTTCATCTTTCGGCGTATGCTGAATCTGATCTTCGCCGATAAATTGCAAGCTGCCTTCTTTGTCTTTTTTATAAAGGCGCACACGTCCCTTCGGAAGCGGCATGCCCATACTGTTTTCTTTTTTATTTTCGAATTCCAGTTTGACCTGCGCTTTCGCACCGTTTTCAACTTTATAAATTTTTTTGACCGGCACATTCTCCGCGCTCAGCATTTCAATCTGCTTCATCTCATTGTTCTTGACCGTCGCGGGCCGCTGCAAAGTGTAAAGGTGATATTCAAAAAATGCCTGCTCTTGAAATTGCGGCGTCATCGCACCGTCCATCCCCATTGCCTCCGCGCGCATAGTCTTGTACATCATCGGCTGCGCATCCTGGACGCGGTTCACGTCGCCCGCGACAAGCTTTAATTTTGCATTGTCGTATTTCGCGCCGCTGCGGTTATCAATTGTTACCCAGCCGATTAAATTAATTTTTTGGTCTTTGTCGTCGACTGTCGCGACATAATCAGAGATCCACTTAATTCCCGACGTTAAGTATGAAAGCTGCAAGTCCTGTTTCCCGGCTTTACGGTTTTCAACCTGCCAGATAAGCGTGGGCTTCAAAACAAATTCCTGCGGAAGCCGCGGCAGCACAAGATGCCCATCAATCGCGGTGTGAATTTTTCCGTCAATTTCAACCATCGGGCTTCCGCTTTGCGAGTATTGATAACCGCCTGACATAAAACCGCCGGAATTGTAGGGCTGAAGCTGATAACCCGAAGTCAAAAGCTTGCCTTTTTGGGTAAAAAGCTGGCCCTTGCCGTCATTACTGGCTTGCTGAATTTCAACATCCTTGCCGATATATTTTTCAAGCAGGCTGCCGTAATTCAAAAGGTCGAACACAAAATTTTGTTCCAGTACACGAAAATCAAGCGGCGCCGTTAGAGAAGCGATATGTACCGAAGTCGGATCAAGCTGCGCGGCTGTGCCCTCAATTTGAACTTCGCTGTTTCCCGCCTTCAAATCTTTGGCGAACACTTGTTTCACCAAAGCGAAATCCTGATTGTAAACCGTTAGCTCAACCGTGTCGGCCGCGAAAACCGCGGGTGTTAACGCACAAATAAGAAATGTGAAAATAGTTTTTTTCATGGCCTGCCTTTTTTACGATTGCGCTTCTATAATTGATGCGTAACCTTCGCGGAATGTGGGATATTTTAAAATAACTCCAAGCTTTGTCAGTTTGTCATTTTTTAGACGGCGTCCCGCAGTCTTGCATTCAAAAGAATGTGTATTCTGAATTCCGGTCTTTTCGGAAAGCCATTTTACCAGTGTTGACGTCAAAAAGGGCTCCTGATCCGTCCCTAAATAGACTTCGCCTTCTTTTCCGTTTTTAAAAATGACGGACACGGCTTCCACGATATCATCCACGTGCATCACATTCATCCAACGGTCAGCCGCGGACGAAGGCCATTTTTTTTCGCGAAATGCCTGCAAGCGGTTCCGCCCGGGACCGTAAATTCCGGAAAGCCGCAATATCACCACGGGTAAGCCGGAGTTTAAAACCTGCTTTTCTGCCTCAACAAGAATCCGCGCTTTTGTTGAAACCGGGACGGGCACAGTGGCTTCATCAAAAAAATCGCCGCTTTGATCCTGCCAAACTCCGGTACTAGATAGATAAACAATCAAAGACGGCCGTGCCTGCCTGCCGGTAGGCAGAGATTTTAGAGCGCTCAAATAATTTCCGATTCCTTTTAAATAAATTTCTTCGTACTGTTCCTCTGTCGCTTCGTCCGGCGCGGGACAAATCACGATAAAGTGCGCGGGCGGAATATTTAAAAGAGTTTCGGGCTTGGTTAAATCCGCGATAACCGGATTTATTTTTTGCGCTTCGAACTCCCCGGATTTTTCAGCGGAACGCGTCATCGCAAAAACTTTTTGCTTCTTCGCGGCAAAAAATCGCGCTATCCGCGAACCCGTATATCCCGCGCCCACGATTTGAATTGTGTACATAAATTACTTGGGCCACGGGCCACGCTCCACGTTTCCGTGGCTCGTGGTTCTTGGTTCTTGGGACAAAAAATATTGTATTTTTTCTGCGGTTTGTTTTGCATGATGAATGCAGTCCGGTATCCCAATGCCATAATAAGAATTGCCCGTTAAAAAAAGCCCTTTTCCTTGATCAGCTGTTTGAAAAATATCGCGAACACGGTTTAAATGCCCGACTTCGTATTGCGGCATGCCCTGCGGATAGCGGCGCAACACGGTTTGGAGCGGTGCGGCTGAAATTCCCAGAATTTCTTGGAGGTCACTTAAAACCAGGGCTGTCATAGCTTCGTCCGGTTTTTTAAAAACATCATGTCCATAAGCGCCGCCGACAAAAGCGCGAAGCAAAACATGTTTTGAATCCAAAACACGGTCAGCAAATTTTTGATGCGAAAAACTGCAACCGATCAAACTGCGCTTTTCCGACGCGGGCACGACAAAGCCGAAACCATCCATGGGATGCCGAATATCTTCTTTATTAAAAAGAAAATTAATCGTCGCGACGGGTTCAAAGCGGATTGCGCTCAATTTTTCCGATAACGCCGGGCAGGCTTCTTTCAGCATGCGGCCCGCTTCATAAGCCGGCACGGCGAAACAAACCGCGTCGGCTTCATAAGAACTCCAGCCGGTTTGAACGCCCCATCCGTTTAGCCTCCGTTCAATTTGTTTAACCGGCGCGGAAAGTTGAATCTGTCCTTTTAAAAAAGTCAGGAGTTTTTCCGGCAAAGCCCCCATTCCACCGCGCAAACTTAAAAAAAGAGAATATCGCGGCCCGCTTGCCTCGCCCATTTCCTGCGCACAGGTTAGAGCACGGATGATACTGCCATGCTTCTTTTCCATCTCGCGAAATTTCGGAAAAGTTGCCAGCAAGCTCATATTTTCAGGCCGCGCCGTATAAATTCCGCCGATCATGGGCTGGCCTAATTTTTCGAGTGCTTCCCGCCCTAAACGGCGGCATACAAAATCCGCAACGCTTTCGTCTTGATCGCCTTTTTTCGCGGGAAGAAATAAATCCACGAGCACGCGCATTTTCCCGGCCCAGCTCATGCCGGGCAAAGACGCCCAAGCTTTGAAAGTTTTAGGCGCGATAAGATAAAACCCCGCGGGAATAGGCCGGAGTTTTTTAGCGGAAAGAATAAAACTGCGGCGAAATTCGGCGCGCGTAGAAATGATTTGATCTTCCATTCCCAATTCACGGCAAAGTTCAAGCGCCCATGACTTTTCGGAAATAAACGCATCCGGCCCGCATTCCATCAAAGCTTCTTGAGCATTAGCCGTTTCCAGAATTCCGCCGGCCCGCGGACTCGCTTCGAAAATACGGATTTCAAAGGTGGGATTATTTTTTTGCAGATAATACGCGGCGGCAAGGCCGGAAATTCCTCCGCCGATCACTGCGATTCGTTTCATGATTAGCCCGCCTTACTTTGAATTACGGATTCCGGTCGGGCGAGGCGCGGAGGAAGAAATATCACGGACGCAGTCCACTAGATACTTCACATGGCCTTCGGGAGTGCCCGGCAAAACTCCATGGCCGAGATTAAAGATATGCCCGGGCCGGCCGGCAGCCTGATCTAAAATCATTTTAACTTCTTCGCGGATTTTTTCTTTGGGCGCAAAAAGCAAAACAGGATCGAGATTGCCCTGCACGGCTTTATTTTTTCCCGCTTTTTCCCATCCTTCATTCAAAGAAATATGCGCATCAATTCCGACCACATCCGCGCCGGCACTTGAAAAAACTTCGAGAAAGGGTGATGTTCCCGTTCCGAAATGAATCACAGGAACTTTCCCGCTCACTTGCCTGAGTAATTCACGGCTATGTGGTAAAACATACCGTTTGTAATCCGCAGCATTTAAAATACCCGCCCAAGAATCAAAAATCTGCAATGCGTCCGCACCCGCCCGGATTTGCGCCTGCAGGTACTTTACGGTTGAG
>JAYSWD010000166.1:0-9951 GCA_043718225.1 Candidatus Omnitrophota bacterium | reverse complement strand
ACCCTTTACGGGTCATAGCCATGCGTGATTCTATTTGGTATACTCCCCGCAGTTTTACCGACCCATTTATGACAAGGGAATGGCTTTGAAGTACCAGTCTTTTCCGGGTATGGATGATATCCTGCCCTCCACAATTTCGGCTTGGCAGCAGCTCGAAAAGCGCGCCCGCATTTTTCTTGAAAGCGAAGGCTTTGCGGAAATCCGCACGCCTATCCTCGAACCGACGGAACTGTTTAATCGCGCGATCGGTGAAACCAGCGATATCGTTGGTAAAGAAATGTATACCTTCGAAGACCGCGGCGCCCGTTCAATGACCATGCGCCCGGAAATGACGGCATCGGTTGCTCGTTCCATTATTCAAAACTCCATGCTGCGCAACGGCGTCGGCCAATTGGTTTATTACATCGCGCCCATGTTTCGCGCCGAACGCCCGCAAGCCGGCCGCAAACGTCAATTTCATCAAATCGGCGTGGAACTCGTGAATCATGCCGAAAAATTTTTGGCGGATGAGCACGCAATCACGTCGCTTTACTTTTTTTTACACAGCCTCGGCGTTCCTAATCTTAAAATTAAATTAAATGACCTGAGTTTGATCAACGGCGACCAGGCCGAAGCCGTGCGCGGGCGCATGCGCGATTACTTTTCCGCGAACAAAGCAAATCTCGATGAAGACTCCGTAAACCGCCTGGATAAAAATGTCCTGCGTATTTTTGATAGTAAAAACCCCGCGATGCAGAAACTGATCGAAGCTTTTCCTTGGGGATCGGCCGTGCCGCTTTCGGATGAATTCAAAAAGCTCGATGAAAAATTGAAACAGCGCGGCGTGCAGGTTGAAATTCAGCGCCGTCTCGTGCGCGGTTTAGATTATTATACGGGCGTTGTTTTCGAAGCCGCTTCCGGCGGGCTCGGCGCCCAAGATGCTTTGGCGGGCGGCGGGCGTTACGATAAATTGTACGGCGAGCTCGGCGGCGGAAATGTCCCTTGCACGGGTTGGAGTATAGGTTTTGAACGTTTGTTGATGGCGCTGGATTCGGTTGAACCTAAATTTTCCGATAAAATAAACACTAAAACATTCGGAATGATTTGCTTATCGCAGCAGGACGCGGCAATTGATTATTTTAAAGCCAAAGCCCGCTGCTTGGCATGGGCGGGCGTTTCTGTATCGGTGGAGCCGCTTTTCTTGAAGAAGAATGTCAAAGTCGGCAAAGAAATCGAACGCGCGTTGAAATCCGGATTGCGCTATGTGGTGCTTTTCGGCGATGATGAATTTCAGAAAAAAGTTTGGACGGTTAAGGATCTTACCGAAAAAACTCAAATTGAGGTCACTTCCGAAAATTTGGAAGCGGCATTACGCGGTCTTTTAGCGAAAGGTAGAAAGGTATGATGCGGACGCATACATGTAATGATCTAAACGCTTCATCGGCCGATAAAGATGTCGTTCTCTGCGGCTGGGTGGATACGCGCCGCGACCACGGCCAATTGATTTTTATCGATTTACGCGACCGTTACGGTCGCACGCAGGTTGTGTTTGACCCTAAGCGCAATGCCGAAAGCCATAAAATAGCCGAGGCGGTGCGTTCCGAATATGTAATTCGCGTCAGCGGCAAAGTTGCGCTGCGGCCCAAAGCCAATATCAATTCAAAGATTCCTACCGGCGAAATTGATATTCAGGCCGACAAAATCGAAATTCTGAATGCCTGTGCGCCCCTGCCTTTCAATATCGGCGACGCGGATGTGAACGAAGAACTGCGCCTTGAATACCGTTTTCTGGATTTGCGCCGCGAAGAAATGCACCGCAATCTTTTGTTCCGTTCCAAAGTGGCGAAAATCGCGCATAAGCATTTTGACGAAAACCGTTTCGTTGAAATCGAAACACCGTGTCTAACCCGTTCGACCCCGGAAGGCGCCCGCGATTTTCTCGTGCCGTCACGTTTGACCGCGGGAACTTTTTACGCTTTGCCGCAGTCACCGCAGCTTTTTAAACAGCTGATGATGGTCGCCGGGTATGACCGTTATTATCAAATCGCGCGCTGTTTCCGCGATGAGGATTTGCGCAAAGACCGCCAGCTTGAACATACTCAAATTGACTTGGAAATGTCATTCATCGATGAAGAAGACATTATGGCTGTGGTTGAAAGTTTTATTATCCGCGTCATGAAAGAGTTGATGGGTAAAGATTATCCAAAAGGATTCCGCCGCATGTCGTATGCCGAAGCCATGAGCCGTTACGGCTGCGATAAACCCGATCTTCGTTTCGGAATGCCGATTGTGGATTTAACCGATGTTTTTAAGAATTCGGGATTCAAAGTTTTTGATGAAACAATCGCTAAAGGTGGCGTCATTCGTTGTGTTACGCTTTCAAATGCGGGTGAATACTCACGCAAAGATATTGATGATTTGACAACTTGGATTAAACAATATGGCGCGCAGGGGCTGGCATGGCTGCAATTGAAGGCCAGCGAAAATCAAGGCTGCGAGATTAATTCGCCGATCGCCAAGTTTTTCAAAAAGGAAACGTTGGATGCGGCCGTTGCCAAAGTTGGCGCAAAGTCCGGCGATATGATCTTTTTTGTCGCGAGCACTGAAAAAATCGCATCAACCGCGCTCGGAGCGTTACGCTTGAATCTCGCGGAAAAGCATAAGTTAATTCCGGCGGATGTTTACGAGTATCTTTGGGTGACGGATTTTCCGATGTTTGGATGGAATGAAGAAGAAAAGCGCTGTGACGCTTTGCATCATCCGTTTACTTCACCGAAATTGGAAGACGCGCATCTCATTGTGAGCGAACCGCTGAAAGTTCGCGCGAAAGCCTATGACCTTGTGTTGAATGGCACCGAAATCGGCGGCGGCAGTATCCGTATTCATGACCGAGGGCTTCAGGAAACCGTTTTCAAAGCGATTCAAATCGATGCCGAGCAAGCCAAAGAAAAATTCGGCTTCTTGCTGAACGCGCTTTCTTTTGGAGCGCCGCCGCATGGTGGGCTTGCGATGGGGCTTGACCGTCTTTGTGCCATGTTAATCGGCACGCAGTCAATCCGCGATGTGATCGCATTCCCGAAAACGCAAAAGGGAACCTGTCTGATGACAAAAGCGCCATCTGAGGTTGCCGTCAAACAGCTTGATGAATTATCGATTCGTGTCAAACCTCTCGTGCAAACGAAGGAATAAAAGGAGCAAGTTTTGGAAAAAATTATCCGCCTGTTTTCAAACCAAGAGGCTGTTTATCTTTACGGGAATCTTGATTCCAATCTCCGCCAGGCGGAAAAAAAATATGAAGTCACTGTTTCCGCAAAAAACGACCGTTTGAAAATCAGCGGTGATGACAAGCAGGTTGAAAAGGCTTATGAGTTTTTCATGGGGCTCCTTGATCAACAGCGCAAAACCGGCCATACCACGCATGCCAATGACGCGCATAATTCCGCGGCTAAGATACAGCAGACTGAGTTTGAAGCCATTCAAGAAGAAGAAAAGGAGCCCGAGCATATTTTTCATAAGGGCAAGCTTTTTGCCCCGAAAAGCAAAAAACAGGGCGCTTATCTCAAGTCCATTCAAACACATGATATTGTGTTTGCGATCGGGCCCGCCGGAACGGGTAAAACTTATTTGGCTGTTGCCGCTGCCGTTCAAGCGTTAAGAAAAAAAGAAATCAAAAAAATTATTCTTGCGCGCCCGGCGGTGGAAGCGGGGGAAAGCCTTGGGTTTTTACCCGGCGACCTCGAAGAAAAAGTAAATCCGTATTTGCGGCCTTTGTATGACGCTCTGTATGACATGATGAGCGTGGAAGAAGTCGCCAAGTGTTTTGACCGCGAAATGATTGAAATCGCGCCACTCGCCTATATGCGCGGGCGCACGCTCAATAGCGCCTTTGTGATTTTGGATGAAGCGCAGAACTGTACTTACAGCCAGATGAAAATGTTTTTGACGCGCCTCGGTGAGTCTTCCAAAATGGTTTTAACCGGCGATATTACACAAATCGACCTTCCGCGCGGGCAATTGTCGGGCCTCGTCGAAGCCAATAAAATTTTGACCAAAGTCGAAGGCATTGAATTCGTCTATATGGACGATAAAGATGTCGTCCGCCATCCGCTCGTGCGCAGTATTATTAAGGCCTACGAAACACACGAAACATCTCAAGGTAAGTAATTTATTGGCTTTTTTATTTTGCGCGCTCCATAAAGCTCGCGCGTGTTTTGGCTCATCTGCATCGTTGCAAGCTCGCAATCTTCGGTCAACGTACGTTTTCAGTGCGCCTCCCTTGACTGCTCGTTCGCGCCTAGCATCTGAGCCATTTTGAGCAAATTAATGCAATTGGTTACAGGCCTTAACTAGGCATATTTAAAATGAATAATGACGAAGAGCTGCGAAAAAAATATTTGGCATTATATGATCAAGAAATACTTAACCTCATAACAGACGATACAAATAAGTTTCAATCTGGTGCTTTTGAGTTGCTAGAGCAAGAAGTTAAACGACGTGGTCTTGGATCGGAAGTTGTCAGGATGAAAAAAGAAAAGGAGATCGCAGAATATAGAGTTTGCCCTACATGTAATGAGCAAAACAATCCCCGATTTTTAAAATGTTGGAAATGTGAAAGGTTGTTTAGCAGTGTTGATTCGTCATTAACAACAATGCTGCGGCCGTTTAATGGTAGCCGGGTGAAGCCCGTTCATTTTATGGACATTCTTAAGTTCTTAATGGGGCTTTTAGTTGGTATTGCTGCAGCCTTTATTTATATAGCTTTGATTTCAGGCCTTACTGTGATTTCGCCAATTTTTTATCGTGTTTTTTTTATTGCGACAATAGTAGGATTCTTTTTTTTAGCAAGATTGCTAAGAAGGCTTAGTCGGAATAATAGACTAAGTATTTTTATGATGGCGACGGCGTCTTGGTTTATGGTTTTCTTTCTATGTTTTGGTTTTTGGATTTTTATATTTTCATTTCTTAAGCGAACATGAATAGGCATCACGGGGACGCCGTCCGGCGAGTAAGGGTTTAGCGCTAGATTCCAGCTCTTGCTATCGTTGTATAACAATGTTATATTTATGGCAAAGAGAGGTCAATACACATGACTACGCTGAAAGCATTTAGATTGCCGGTTGCGCTTGCGAAGAGACTTTCCAGCCTTGCGAAGGCCACTCATCGCAGCGAGAAATTTTATGTTGAAGCGGCGTTGAAGCATTATCTCGAAGATTATGTAGATGCGCAGATCGCCAAGGATCGTTTTAATGACCCTTCTTCAAAGGTAATTTCAAGCAAAGAACTTAAGGCTCGTCTTGGCCTATAAGATAGTCTATCTTGATGGAGTTGAGAAGGATTTAAAGAGTCTAGATAAAGCAGTTGCTCGTAAAATTCTCATTCGAATCGAATCTTATCTTATTCAAAGCCCTCACGAGCTAGGTAAGCCCCTGACCGGTGATTTTCGAGGATATTATCGATATCGTTGGGGTGATTATCGCGTAATCTATAAAATCGCTGAGAAAGAAATTCTTGTTTACGTTTTGCGAATTGGTCATCGCCGCGATATTTATCAATGAAGTTTTTAATTGATTTGTCCGCGCTAAAAAAATCAGACGAGAAATTCTTTCTCCAATTCCGTAAATATGCCGAAACCACTCTCGGGGCTCTTGCTTTTGAATCTGCCGCTCTCAGTGTAATGCTGGTTCGTGATAAAAAAATGGCGGAACTGAATCAGAAGCTGATGAAGCACAGAGGCACAACCGATGTGCTTTCTTTTAGTTACCTTGAGAAAAAAGGCAAAGTAAAGCTCTCGCCCAAAATTCTTGCGGGAAATCCACCTGCATTTCTAGGCGAAATCATTATTTGCTTGGACACAGCCAAACGCAACGGCAAAGAGTATAAAACGAGTTTTGAATACGAATCCGCGCTTTATCTCTGTCATGGCATTTTGCATTGCCTCGGTTACGATGACAAAACTAAAAAAGGCTTCAACGAAATGCAAAGCAAACAAAACCACATTTTGAAACGTCTCGCGGTTGCGCGCAGCGCAGAGCCAAAATGATACAGAAAACCGAAGCTATTGTGATCCGGACCCGGCCTTTCCGTTCCAGCTCCTTGATCGTGACTTTTTTTACGCAGAATTTCGGGAAGATGCAGGGGATTGTCAAAGGCGTTCACCGGGAAGGGGAGCGGCGCGGCGCGGAATTCGAACTTTTCACGCATCTCGAAATCCTTTTTTATGAAAAAAAACGTTCCGACCTTCACTTAATTTCTGAAACTTCGATTTTGGACGGACACACGCAAATGCGGCAGTCACTTGAAGGTTTACTCGACGCGTCTTTTTTTTGTGAGCTCACCGAAGAGTTAACGGAAACCGGCGACCCTCATCCTCAGCTTTTCGAATTGCTCAAAGTCTGTTTCCGTTATTTAAGCGTTTTGCCCGCGGTGAAATTGCGAAATCTTTTTGAAATGAAACTTTTAAATGAAATCGGCTGGCAGCCGCATTTGGACAGCTGCTTGAAATGCAGCGGATTGATTCCTGAAATCGGTTTTTTCTCGATTCGCGACGGCGGCATGCTGTGTTCGGCCTGCCGCGGCACGGATTTGGCGTCTAAAAAACTGGCGGCGGAACCGCTTCGAATGCTGCGTTTTCTTTCTCAAAAAGATTTGGATGCTTGCTTGAAAGAGACATTTACCCAGCAGGCTGAGGTAGAAATCCAAAACCTTCTCTACCAATTTCTGCTATACCGGCTAGGGAAGCCTTTGAAATCTCTCAAGATTCGCGCCCAGTTACTCCGATAAAAGGCTTAAAAAAACATCCTTTTTGGCTATACAAACGCCTTTTTTCTTGGGTGAGTTGACTTCTTAAAAGGCACATGTTATGTTCTCTTTAGAGATTAAATTACTTAAATAGGATGCAAATGTTATGAGATGCTATACATGAGAAAGAGCAATAAAGCAGACAATCAGTACCTCTATTTTGACATGACGTCCAATGAGCGGGACTCCGCGCTGCGTTTTCTGCTTTCCGCGATTATCAAAACCAAAGAAGAGCATCCCTTGTTGACGCGTAAGGCCGCTGTCGATGAAGACGTGAACGTTTACTTGGCGCATTTGATGTTTGCGATTGCCTTGCCTGAATATCACGAAATGGCCGACCCGTATCTTTCAAAACATTCGAGCGACATTATGGAATGGGTCAAGAGCACCGAAGACCGCACCGTACGCTATTTTATTTACAAGGTAAACGCCGACCATTTGCTCATGCATACCACGCTTTTTCATGATTTAACCAAAGGCAAACGTAAAGCTGTTTTTCAATCGCCTGAGGAATATTACCAGGAGCTCGCTATCCTCTATTATTCCGAAGCCGCGAAATATCATCAGCAAATGAACCGCAAGAAAACGGGTATCGCCAATGTGCTTGAGAAAGTGGCGGCGGATTTTAAATACTATCAGCGGATTTTGGAGCTTGTGCGCGATGACTACTTTACGTTTGTTCAGACATTTCGCGAAAAGCATTTTAATAATTTCTTGAACGAGGTTTCGCATTACGAAAAAGAAAATTTCTACGATTATAAAATGGATGAATTCCTGTCCGCTTTCCATGAATGGAACGAAGTGCAGAATGAAGCCATGCGCGCGAAAGTTGCCCAGCTTGCGGCCGACTTGCAGCGCATGAATCCCGAATTCAAGTTTCAGTTTCCGCCCCGTAATCGCGCCGCCTGATTTGCGGCCGCCGTCCCAGGGGGAGGCGTTAGCTTAATCTAACACTTCCCCTTGGGACGGCGTCCGGTGAGTCTGCTATAATTTGCCCCATGCCAAATTCAATCAAACGGGTCGTTATCGGTGTCGGGTCCAACTTAGGGGACCGCGCGGAATTTTTGAATCAGGTTTTTCAAGCGATTCGCATACACGCGCATTTTTCAAATAGCGCTATTTCCTCTGTGTATGAAACCAAATCTGTGGGCGCTTCCGGGCCGGATTATTTGAATGCCGCCGTTGCATTTGATACTCACTGGGATGCGCTCAATATTTACCGATGGATGATGGCGCTTGAACAGAATGCGGGGCGTAAACGAACGGTTTCCAATGCCCCGCGAACGCTTGACCTGGATTTGCTTTTTTATGGCGGGGAAACCATCGCCGCGCCGCATTTAACCGTGCCGCATCCGCGCTTGCATGAGCGCGCATTTGTCTTAATTCCTTTATCGGAAATTGCACCGAACCTGATTCATCCGGTTTATAAAAAATCAATTCTGGAAATGCGTAACGCCCTTTCTTTCAATCAACTGACTGAAGTTAAAAAATATGAAAATTATCCGCAGCGCGAAACAATTCCAAAAAACGCTTGAGGCTGAGCGTTTACGCAAACGAACCATTGGCTTTGTGCCGACCATGGGCGCTTTGCATGCGGGGCATTTAGCGCTGGTTCAAGCTTCTAGGAAAAAAAATAAAATAACAGCGGTCAGTATTTTCGTGAATCCGGCGCAATTCGGCCCGGGCGAAGATTTCAAAAAATATCCGCGCTTTTTTAACCGGGATGCAAAGCTTTTGCGGGAGGCGGGTGTGGATTATTTATTCTATCCAGCCGTTGAAGAAATTTATCCGGAAGGGTGTTCTTTTTTAATCAAACTGGATGCCGCAGCGGATTTCGCGCGGGGATTGTGCGCAAGATTTCGCCCCGGGCATTTTGAGGGTGTCGCGACCGTCATTGCGAAGCTGTTCAATCTTTCCGGCGCCTGCCGCGCTTATTTTGGTGTGAAAGATTATCAACAAACCGTGGTGATCCGAAATTTGGTTAAAGATTTACTGATACCGGTTCAAATCGTGGTTTGTCCCACTCTGCGCGAAAAAGACGGCCTGGCGATGAGTTCGCGGAATCAATATTTAAACGCGGAAGAACGCAAACATTCTGCAGTGATTTATCAGGTTTTATCGGGGGTTAAGCTCTGCATCGAAAATCCGTCTTCCGGGGAAATGAATTTGGAATTACTAAAAAAGCAGGCGCTCAAGAATTTGAAACGCGAAGGGTTAAATGTGCAGTATTTTGAAATCGTGAATCCTGAAACCTTGCTGCCGGTTCAGGTTTTAGAGTCTCAAATGCTCGCGGCAACGGCCTGTTTTGCGGGCAAGACAAGGCTGATCGACAATGTTATAATTCGCATTCCTCAACGCGGCAAAACCCGCCGGGGATAAGAAGACAGCGATTGACCGCAGTACACTGGTTGCCTGCCGTTACGGTAGGGCGCAAAAGGAAAAGATGCAAAGACAGATTTTAGGCGGAAAAATTCAGCGCGTTACGGTTACGGAAGCAAAAGTCGATTACGAAGGCAGTATCACAATCGACGAAACCCTCATGAAGGCCGCGCGTTTTGTTTCCTTTGAAAAAGTTTTGGTTACGAATCTCACAAACGGCGCGCGAATGGAAACTTACGCGATTCCGGGGCCTCCAGGTTCGGGAAAAATTTGCTTAAACGGCGGCTGCGCGAAACACGGCAAACCCGGCGACATTTTAATCATCATGAGTTTTTTGGTTTTGGATGAAAAAGAGTTGAGCGCGCATCACCCGGTCGTGGTTTCGGTCGATGCAAAAAATCAATTCGTCAAAACCGACAAAGCTTCCATTCCCGCTCTCGAAGTTTAACGCGTACTTCCCATGAAAAAGATCAAAGTTGGTTTGATCGGCTGCGGCGCTATCGGCGCGCGCCTTGCGCAGGCGCTTCAATCTCAATTCTCCGAATTCGCGCAGCTGACATATGTTTGCGAACATCACACAGATAAAGTCCGTCACCTTTTTAAAAAAATACATTCAAAAGCCGAACTTGCCGACTTTGATGAAACGATTGAATATTCCGATTTTCTGATTGAAGCCGCTAGCCCGGATGTCGCGACCGGTTTGATTCATAAAGCCGTGCCTCTCGGCAAAACGCTTTTGATTATGAGTGTCGGCGGTTTGCTGAATGTCGAACCCAAGTGGCTTAAAAAGTATCC
>JAYSWD010000165.1:0-9992 GCA_043718225.1 Candidatus Omnitrophota bacterium | reverse complement strand
GATCAGGGTCAATATTTGCCAGGAATAAAAATGGAATGTCGCCCGGGTAATTCAATTCGGGCTTAAATTCGAGCAGTACATTGAGGTCCGTTTGCAAAGAAATCGCCGAATTCATGTCGCCTTCGTATTTTCCCGTCCAGCGGAATGTCGAACCGGAAAGCGTTTTCAAATGGGAGAGATCAATCGGGCGCTCTTCCAGGATATGCCTGTAGTCCTGCGGAAAATCTTCCCCTACCACGGCAACCAAACCAACGGGAGCAAAAAAACTGGCCGCGTACGAAAAGTAAGAACCTGAACCGCCAAAAACCTGGCGGTTCGCGCCAAATGGCGTTGAAATGGTGTCAATCGCGACCGTTCCGATTACAACCAGCGGAGGAGTAGTTATCTCAGACATTTTTTTCTCCTAATATATTGGCTTTCAATTGAGCTGCCAAGCGGCGACTGACTTGCCCAGGATCGCGCGCGTCTAAAACAGCCCGAACCACGGCAATCCGCGTGGCCCCAAAATCTAAAACTTGACCCAGGTTGCTTTCATTAATTCCACCGATCGCAACCCAGGGCTTGGTCGCAGAACGGCTGACTTGTTTCAGAAGCTTCAATCCAACCGATTGGTACCCCGGCTTTGTGGGTGTTTTGAAAACCGGCCCGACACCAAAATAATCAACGGGCTGTTTTAATGCTTCCTTTGCCTGTATCCGGCTATGGGTCGACAGCCCCACATAAAGATCCTTGCCTAATTTCCGGCAAATAGCACGGATTTCTTTCGGTGCCATGTCATCCTGTCCCACATGCAGGCCGTCCGCATCGGTTAATAATGCCAGATCCAGAGAATCATTCACAAAAAAAAGTTTCTTCATACGAGTGGCGATTTTCCGGATACCTTGACCCAGCTCAATTTTATCCCGCATGGACAACACCTTGGAACGGAGCTGAACAATATCCGCGCCGTTGCGATAAACAGACTCGATTATTTTCAGAAAACCAGTGCCGGGCTTGCGAACCAGATCGGTTACAACGTAAAGCCGAAAGTCAGCAAAAACTTTATCCTGCCAACGACTCACGGTTGCCTGCCTGCCGGCAGGCAGGAGCTTTAGCCCAGAGCCAGTCATAACCGCAAAGCAATTTCTGCGAGGCGGTTAATAACACGGGTTGATGATCTGCCGCGCACGAATTGAATCCGTTTAACCTGTCCGCCAAGGGCCAAAACTTCCTTGGCTCCGACAATATCTTTCAGCTTCCAATCCGCGCCTTTTGCCAAAACATCGGGCTGAAGTTTCTGAATCAATTTAAGCGGTGTGGAATCCGAAAAAAGCACGACAAAATCAACGCATTGAAGCGCCGCTAAGACAAATAAGCGGTCAGCCTGCGGGTTAACGGGCCTTCCGGGGCCTTTGTAGCCGCGCACGGATGAATCCGAATTGACCCCGACGACAAGCACGTCACCCGCCGCGCGAGCTTTTTCAAGGTAAGCAACATGCCCGCGGTGAAGAATATCGAATGTCCCGTTTGTAAAAACAATTCTTCTTTTAACGCGGCGCAAACGGTTACCCAAACTCACAAGCGTAGATCCAGAAACAATTTTTGACTGAGTGGACTTCTGCAATTTCACCTCACTAAAAAATGATCAAAAAGGCTCATATGCAAGGCGCACACAAGAGACCGCGGAGGCGTATGGAATAATACGCCGCACAAGGGGGCGACGTGTGCAACGCAGCAAATGACTTTTTTTAGCATTTTTAATCAAAAAATGTCTTTTCAACCGCTTCGGAGACTGCATGCAGTAAAAATATATGCGCTTCCTGGATATGCGCTGTCTTCTCTGATTTGGCGATAAACACGCAATCTGCCAGGTCTTTTATTTTTCCGCCGTCTTTTCCCGTCAACGCAATGGTATTGATTTTTTTGGCGCGCGCAGTCTGGACGGCTTCGATGATATTGCGTGAGTTCCCGCTGGTACTGATCGCGATCAGCACATCGCCTTCGTTTCCGAGCCCTTCAATTTGGCGTGAAAAAATAACATCGAAAGAATAATCATTGGCAATGGCGGTTAAGGCGGATGTATCCGTGGTCAAAGCGATGGCGGGCAAACTGCGGCGCTCTTTCTCAAACCGGCCGACAAACTCGGCGGCAAAATGCTGTGCGTCCGCGGCCGATCCGCCGTTCCCGCAAACCATGATCTTCTTTCCGCACTTTAGCGCGGAAAGCAGCAGGCGTGAGATTTGCTCCATTGCTTCCAGGTCTTTGCCTTGAAAAGTTTTTTCGAACGTGCGCTGATGTCCCTTCAGTAAATCGCTGAATATTTGCTGCATATTAACCGAAAAAAGTTCGCGCGGTTTCGTACCAATCAAGCGGAACTGTTTTTAACTTGCCGACCGCGTCTTCTAAAGGAACCGAAACAATATCGCGTCCCCTCAGACTGACCATGTGTCCGAACTTCTTTTCTTCAATCAAATCAACAGCCGCTAAGCCGAAACGTGTTCCCAAAACGCGGTCAAAAGCCGTTGGCGAACCGCCGCGCTGAATATGCCCCAAAACAGTCACTCGTGTTTCATAGCCGGTTTTGCGTTCAATCATGTCCGCAATCCGCTGGCCGATTCCGCCGAGCTTAACGTGCCCAAATTGATCTAATTCCTGATCCGCGACTAGCTCTTCATTTTTAAGATGAAAGCCTTCGGACACTGCCACGATGCTGAATAATTTACCGCGCGCGTGCCGGCGTTTGATCGTATCGCAAATTTCCTCGATCGTCAGGGGAACCTCAGGAATCAAAATCAAATCCGCGCCGCCGGCAATTCCCGATTCAAGCGCAATCCAGCCCGCATGCCGCCCCATAATTTCAGCAACAATAACGCGGTTATGCGACTCTGCAGTGGTATGAAGACGATCCAAACATTCCATGGCGATATTCAGCGCGGTGTCATAGCCGAAAGTAAAATCAGTCGCATTTAAATCGTTGTCGATTGTTTTCGGAACTCCCACAACCGGGATTCCGTCTTTTGACAATTTATTCGCGGCACCTAATGTATCCTCGCCGCCGATGGCCACAAGCGCATTCAATCCCTGCGCTTTCATCGTCGTGCGTACCTTCTCAACATCTCCCGGCGTTTTGTACGGGTTCGTGCGCGATGTTCCCAAAATAGTTCCGCCGCGGTGCAGAATTCCCGACACGCTGGTGATGTCGAGTTTTTCGGCGACATTGTCAATAATCCCCTTCCATCCGTATTTAAATCCAATGACGCCCCAGCCTTTAATAAGCGCTTTTCGAACCACGGCGCGAATCACAGGATTCAATCCCGGGCAATCTCCGCCGCCAGTTAAAATTCCGATTTTCATAATGACTCCTTCTTTTCTAAGATGTTTTAATTCTGTTCGCTTGAAGCGAACAACCAGATTTAAATATGACTTTTTTGCAGATCTACGGCACGAGCTTCTGATTGAATCTCGTCGGCATTATAAATCCGATCGATCTCGCAACTTATTTCCAATTGATTGTCACGGCCCAAAATTTTTTGAAGACGCACCCGGATTTGTTCCTGAATCTCTTGAACAACGACCGACAAAGAGTCATTCGCCCACAAAGTCATGCGCAGATGCAGTGAAACCCATTGACTGCGAATGCTCAGTTTGATTTTGCAATCGCGGACAAAGGGAGATTTTTTGATCACTTTTCTGGCGACATCTTCGATCGCCTTACCGGAAACAACGACAACCCCGGCATCTGTGCGGCAAACCAAGGCTTCATTTTGAGGGTTAGTTTTCACAAAAATCCGCAGGAGCATCAAACCCAGCGCGACAAATCCGCAGCCTGTTAGACCCACCACCAAAGAAAATAGATCGCTGTGGTAAACGCGGTAAAGTGTTTCTATCGCGTCTTCAAGCGGCCACCAGTGAAAAGCAATAATGACAAAAAAGCTTCCCAGTGTCAAATAGCAGAACACCGTAAAAAGCTGATTAAGAAAGTTAAAAATTCTCACGGCTCATCCGATTTTTTTGGCATGAAAGGCGCTTTCTAAAAACTGAGTATTCACACAGCCCTTGCGGAACATTGCGTGCCGCAAAACCTTTTCAATCAGAGGCGCCGTTGTTTTGGTCGGCTCAACTTTAAACTCACGCAATGCTCGCAGTAAAATATCCATGGCTTCATTTCTATCTTTACCATGCACAATCAATTTAGCGATCATGGAATCGTAATACGGCGGAATGGAATAGCCCGCATAAATATGGCTGTCGAAGCGCACATGCGGTCCTCCCGGAACCTGCCAAATATCAATGCGGCCGGGGGAAGGCATAAAATTACGGTCGGGGTCTTCCGCGTTAATGCGACATTCGATCGAATGCCCCTTAAATACAACATCATCCTGCGTAAAACTCAATTTTTGACCGGACGCGACCCGAATTTGTTCTTTCACGAGGTCAATACCCGTGACGTATTCCGTAACCGGATGCTCAACTTGGAGCCGTGTATTCATTTCCATAAAATAAAATTCGCCGCTCGCGTCCAATAAAAATTCAATCGTACCGGCATTTTGATAACTGAAGGCTTTTGCCGCGCGGATGGCGGCTTCGCCCATTTTTTTGCGCAGCGAAGTTGACATTCCGGGCGCCGGCGACTCTTCGATCAGTTTTTGATGATTTCGCTGAACCGAACAGTCTCTCTCGCCTAAATGCACAATGTTTCCGAAACTATCCGCCATAATTTGAACTTCAATATGACGCGGTTCACGAATATATTTTTCGATGTAAACGTCACGGTTTCCGAAAGCGGCTTCCGCCTCAGCCTGCGCGTTTAAAAATGCGCTGATCAGTTTTCCGTCGTTATGCGCGACTTTAATTCCCTTGCCACCTCCGCCCGCGCTTGCCTTGACAATAACCGGATAACCAAATTTTTTTGCGAGAGAAAGAGCTTCTTCCTGGCTTGTAATCACGCCTTTGCTGCCCGGAATAATCGGAACCTTGGCTTTGCGCATTTCATCGCGGGCGACCGACTTGTCACCGGCCAGGCGGATACTTTCCGGTTTCGGGCCGATAAATTTAATTTGGCAGGATTCACAAATTTCCGCGAAATGCGCGTTCTCGGATAAAAATCCGTATCCGGGATGAATCGCTTCCACGTCGGCAATTTCAGCGGCTGAAATAATGGCGGGAATATTCAGATAACTTTCCGAAGACGGCGCTTCGCCGATACAAACCGCCTCATCCGCGAGCCGCACATGCATCGATTCGCGATCAGCCTTAGAAAAGACCGCGACGGATTTGATTCCCATTTCACGGCAAGCGCGGATAACGCGGACAGCAATTTCACCACGATTTGCGATTAGGATCTTGGAAAACATGCGAAAGGCCTTAAGGCTCAGCCTTTTTTAATTTTAAGAATGGGCTGATCGTATTCGATGGGTTGGCCGTTCTCGAGCAAAATTTCAACAATCGTTCCGGACATTTCCGCTTTGATTTCATTCATCAGCTTCATGGCTTCAATAATACAAACCACATCGCCTTCCTTGATATGCTGTCCTACCTTAATATATGCGGGCTGATCCGGCGCGGGAGAAGCGTAATAAGTTCCGACCATCGGCGATTTAACTACGCTGACATTCGGATCACTCGCGACTGGTGCGGCTTGCGCAGTCTGAAGTTGCGATGGCGGTTGCACCAAAGGTGCAGAGCCATAATTAATAGCGCGGGGCGCTTCCGCCACAGGAGCGCTATTTTTATTTAATTTGAGCTTGACGTCGCCCTTCTCATATTCCAGGCTCCCGATTTGGTGCTCTTGCATGAGGTCTAACAGCTCTTTGATTTCTATAATATTCATAAAGCCCTCTATTTTACCTAATGCCCGAGCAAAGAGACTAGCCCCTGAAGCCCCAGCAAATAACTTGTTTTTCCGAACCCCATCACCTGTCCGACACAAACAGGCGCGGTTAAAGAAACCTTGCGAAACTCTTCGCGATTCATCACATGGCTCAAATGAACCTCCACCGCGGGAAGAGCGCTGGCGGCCAAGGCGTCCCGGATGGCGACGCTCGTATGCGTATAAGCCGCGGGATTGATTAAAATCCCTTGAAAGGACTTCCGTGCCGTTCCGATCAAATCAACAATGTCGCCTTCGTGATTACATTGATGAATCTCAATTTTAGCTGAAATTGACGCGGCAAGCTTGATTAAATCAGCGTTAATTTCATCGAGTGTCACGCGGCCATAAACAGACACTTCCCTCTCACCGAGTAGTTGTAAATTAGGACCATGAATCACAAGAATTGAATACGCCATGAAGGTTATTATTCTATTCGTTTTTTTTTTGCTGTCATCAAGAATTCTGAGGCGGGTTGTCGGGGGTAACTTGCTGCGGCATTTTATCCCGGTGGCCGCGCAGTAAATACCAAATACCTCCCAAGAAACTGTGGGCATAAATGAGAACGGCAAGCAAAATGGTAAGCGCCGCGGCGCGTTCTTCGGGCATATAATTTCTAAACAGCGCCGCGGCTCCGAGCTCGCGCACACCCACCCCGCCCACCGAAGGAGTCATGCTAATGATGGTAATCATCGGAACTAAAATAAAAAAACGCGTCCAAGGAATTTCTGCCTGGAGGGATTGGCCGAGGAAATAATAAGAGGTGATAAATAAAGTCTGGCCCGCCAGCGAAATCAACAAGCTGCCGATCAAAAACGGTCGGTCGTGGAAAAAGGCGGCTAACGAATCATAAAATTGGTTCAGTTTTTCCTGAAGTTTGGGAGGTAGAAAACGCAATTTTGAAAAAACCCATTGAATTGATTTCGGCCAAACCAAAAAAGAAATGCCGCTCAGAAGAAAAGTGATCAAACATGCAACACTTATCCACAGGGGAACGGGATTCCAGGATTCACGCAGCAGAACCGATGAAAGCAGCGCGAAAAAAATGACAACGCAGAATCCGGAAAGGCGGTCCATGACAAGACAGGAAAAAACGTCGGCCTTTTTCTGCGCATGCGGTACTAGGTAAACAGCCTTCATCACATCTCCGCCGATCGCGGAAGGTAAAAAGGTGCTGAAAAAAATACCCAAAAAACATAAATAGAGGTTTTGAATAAAACCGAAAATAATCCCCTTGAAACGCAAAATAAACTGCATGCGAAGCGACAGCACAACGATGCTAAAAAAATAAAAGCCAACCGCAATAAAAAATATAGGTAGCTCAACCTCGGTCTTTAAAATAACAAACGCCTGTCCGAGCTTACCCCGTAAAAACCATCCGATAAGCCCTAAAGCCGCAGCACTGATAATAACGCGAAGCGCTGTCCCTAATTTTATTTTCATGCCTGTTGGGAGTACTTGAGCTGCAGTTCGGGAAGGAAGGAATTAAAGATGGTATTTTCTTCGGCGGAACAATTTCCGGTTGTTTTCTGTTTTAAAACACTTAGCAGATCGATCATTTCTTTGGCTGTCGCAAGATCCACCTCGGTTTGTCCCGTCATGGGATTCGGCATTTCTCCGAGGCTCATCAACGCCTGCGTCGCCAGTGACTTTAAAAAGTTCATAAACTCAGGCGATGTGGATTTTGCGGCAGTCGACGCTACCGGGACAGGTCCCTGAGCCGGAACGGCAGTCCGGTCCTTGGTAATCTGCTCTTTCCAGCCTGAATCTACTTTTTTTTCCGGAAACTTAATGTCTTTGTCACGATTCATGGTAAATAGCCCAATCATAAAAAGAGATAATATTAGATAGCGGGATGATTCTATAGAGAGGACTCAGCTTGTCAACGGACAAAAACAACTGTGGAAAAAGAGAATAAATTTCTTATTGTGGTTGGGCGAAGCCCAGAGCGAAATTGATACTATTAAGCGACAAACTCAATCGCAATTCCGAGCTGCTTACCGCGGACTTCTTTACGGCGGATGATTCCCATAATGTCAAATTCTCCGGGAAAATGCGCGCTGGGGAAAATGTGAATTTGTGCTTTTCTGCCCGTCAATTCTTCAATGGACGCAATCCTATCCGCGGCATCCAAATCCAAGTATTCCGCGAAAAGTCCGCCCTCACTGATGTTCGTCGCAATCGAAGTCGTCACGATCGACTGCTGGTTCACATTGAAGACTTTGATTTCCATCGGCAAGGCAACATGCATGCGATGGCTGCGGCGGCGCTCGATATCGCTGCCGGGGCCGCGCCGATGAGGGTCTGAAGCGTCCGCGAAAATTTTCTTGCCTTCATTTTTATCAAATAAGAAAGTGCCCATTTTCTCAGCGACTTCTTTTTCGTTCGCGCAAAGTCCGATATTCTGAGGCAAGTGGTTGTCGGCGATAATCTTCAACAAATCATGCGTCGCACCATAGATGATGCTTTGCTTGGGACGAATGCAGGCAGCTAAAATCTTCCGCATCCCCACTGCGTCCATCGCCTCAACGCCTTTCATATTCAGGATCACACGCTGAAGGCGGTGGCGACGGATGTTTTTTTGCATACGCACGGCAACGTCCTGCACCTCATCGGCTGCGCCGCCGGAGCACCCCATCAAATCAAAAATTGCAACGGCGCCAATTTCCCGCGTATGAAAATGAAATTTACTCATGACTGCGATTTCCTTTTCCGCGCGCTCGGCAGCAAACGCAGATTTTTGTGAAGTTGCGGCGAAAGATAACCGGATAATAATTCCTGAATTTCTACACCAAAAGGCATCCGAGGATCCGCTTTTCTGATTTGCTTTACGATTCCATTCCGATTCATACTATCCTCCGTAAGACCAATTAACTATCTTCTATCAGAAACTTAGCTTTTAAACTTAGTATTGTCAATAGCATCTTAATAAATAATTTTAGATAATAATAAATACTTTATATAGCAATTACTAACATTTATAGCAGATTGGCAGAATATATATGCGATGAGCGCTAGTTCAGAACTAATTTACCGCTGCTCTACACCGTGTATAGGATAGTTTTTAAGGTGGTCGGGAATATGCCGTGGTCCCGCATTCTTTAGATCAGCAATTGCAGTATTAATTTTGTTATAGGCTGTCTTGTCCTTTTTAGTAAGAGAAAGGTAGAGAACGACCTGACTCAAGGTAATACGTCCCTCAGGAAGGCCGACAACTTCAAATGCCCGCAAAGCGCTCACGGCCATTAAAAAAGCCCGCGGATCGGCGTTACCAACATCTTCGCTCGCAAAAATAATCATGCGCCGCAAAATAAAAAGCGGATCTTCACCCGCCTCAAGCATGACGGCCAGCCAATGCAAAGCGCCGTCTCCGTCGCCTGAGCGCATGCTTTTTATAAACGCGCTGATCGTATCGTAATGCGCATCGCCGCGGCGGTCGTAAGCAAGCGATTGAACCGTCGGGAGCTTGCGAACCGCTTCCTCCGTAATAAGGATTTTTTTATTTGCCGAGGGCACGGCGGATAGAACTGCCCATTCTAAAGTCGTCAAGGCTTTACGCGCGTCCCCTACCGACAGCGAAACAATAAAATCAAGCGCGCCGTCGTCTACGGTGACATGCATTTTCCCGAATCCGCGCACAGTGTCAGCGGCCACGCTGTTCAAAATTTTCTTGATATCTTCAGGCGTCAAAAGCTTCATTTCGCAAAGCATGGAACGCGACACAACAGCCTTATGAATGGCAAAAAGCGGATTATGAATTGTCGCCGCGATCAAAGTCAGATTACCGTTTTCAATATCCGGTACAAAGAAATCCTGCAGGCTTTGGTTAAAACGGTGGAATTCATCGGCAAAAAGCAGGGTCTTTAGTTTTTGGCTGCGGCGGAACCGAATGGCTTCTTCACGAATTTTTTTAAGCTCCGCAATCAGAGTATGCGCCGCCTGAACTTCGACAAAGCGTGATTTTGTTTGCGCGGCGATAATCCGCGCTAGCGTTGTTTTTCCGGTTCCGGGCGGGCCGAAAAATACCAAGGAACGGATTTCGTCTTTTTCGATTAATCTTCGTAATGGCCCACTGGGTCCGAGCAAATGGCTTTGTCCTGAGACTTCATCAAGCGTGCGGGGACGCATGCGCGCGGCCAGCGGC
>JAYSWD010000164.1:0-10010 GCA_043718225.1 Candidatus Omnitrophota bacterium | reverse complement strand
GCTGCTTCGTGGTTGGAGTTATTTAGAGCCCGGGCTCATGACAAGCCATTATGACGCCGGTTTATATGGCGACTTAAGCGGAGGTCCGCTGAGTATTTCGCCCGCGTATCAACCTGAAAGCGGTTCGAGTTTAGGAACTTACCGGCAGGCGATGCATAACTTGGGCAGCAGTGTGCGGTTTCCCGACGGGCAAAATATTATTTCATATGATTCACCCGTGAACCCGGCTTGGCAAAGTTTTAAAAGTATAAATCTCAACGGCATTGTGGCGGACAAGCAAGACGGCGTTAAACCTATTATTCTTCCCATCGGGGATTTACCGCTGAATACTTCAAGACATGTTTTGATTGAGCCGGTCCATCCGGGTGATTCTGCCAGTGTTCAAAAGAATAAACTGATGGGTAAAGCGAATGTATTGATTCTTTGCACAGATTTAAATTGCACTTCTTCAAAGTTGGTTCTTCGCGACGGCACCACAGAGACGACCGTTACCCCGCCGGCAGGGGTTTTCGATAATAACAACTGTGTTACAGATAATCGATTAGGCCGTTTCGTGGTGGCCAGGGATGGCAACGAAAAAAAGGGTTATTTTCGAACGGTGAGTCTCAATATTGGCGCTTTAAACAATTTTGTCCAGAACGAGCCTTATAATATTGATAAGCCTGTTATCTATATCGAAACAAAATCTTTTAGTGCAATTTCCAGAAGCCCCGGAGAGACGATTTCTTATTGGCAGGGAGATGCTTCAGTCCCACGATTCGCCCGCTGCCGTGATTCGGCCGGACCGGTTCGGGCAGTAGTTTTATCGGATACCGCCAAACTTCCCGCCAAGGGCATGACCGTTGTTACGAACGGAAGGTTGTGGCTGCGGGCGCAGGAGCAGGAGCCCAACATTGGCAGTGGTCCCTACACTGACGGCGTTAAGCATCATTTCAATGTCTATGGTACGGATGGCAAACGCTGTATTGCGCCGGGTGAACCAGTACTTATGGGTGGCACTAATGTGCATCATTTTTGGCCGGACTGTGATCTCCTCCCTCCGGCGGCGTTAGTCAGCGACTCGATAGGAATTTTGGTGGACAAAGATCCCGACGATGGAAAAGTAGCAGAGGATTATGTTTTGAACGCCGCGGTGGTGACGGGCTATCTCGAATCAACGCTCGAACCCCGCTTTCCTAATTGCCAGGCTAACGCCGCAGGGGAAATCCCCATTGATACTGCTAACCAATGCGGTGGACATCCTCATCTTAATTACGGAGACTTTAACAGCGGGCCTGGAGGATATCCCGTTTCCGGCGCACAGATAACGGCTTTTCCTCATTCAACATGGAATGGCCATTACGGCCCTCAGATGTGTCCCGGTGGACTTCAAGCTAACGGTAAGCCTGTGGTTTGGGCACCTACTATCGGTGCGCCAGATCATCCCGACATGGATGCGCTATTTCAACGCAATTATTGCCGGTTTTATCGTAATCCTAACGATGGTGCTTATTATTACCGGCGAATCGCCGCGATTAAAATGCTTTTTGATGCCATTCAGGATGAAGCCGCGGCTTACTTACAAACCAAAGCATACACGGGAACACATTTTTTACCCGATTTGGATCCTAAGTATAACCCCACACCGGCATTTGATGCCGCGCATCCGACCGACCCGCGAGTCACCAATTTTTTTAACCGGATTCAAAATCTTTTAAATCCGGGCGGTTCTAACCCTGACCCTGATCCAGACGTCCAAGCGCTGGTCACGGATTTAAAAGATTATTACGATAATTTTTATATCGCGAATTTTCCGGTCCAAAATATTCAGTGGGCGCCGGGAGATATTTCTCCGGGGATCATGACTTATTTAGTGAAGACGGATGCAGGGGGTGCGCCCGTTAATGATCAAATTTATGTGGATCATCTGATTGATGATGACACGCATCTGATTAACCATAAATTTTTTCCGGCCGCTCCGTCGGCACAGCGAATACAGGCTTATCAGAGGCGCCATAGCCCGGAGGATACTTTTCCGGTTTGGCTAAAAGTCGATACCGGCAATGTTGCGGCGGCTAATTCGTTGCCCAATCTTTTTGCTAACCGCGCGACAAATGCGTTTCAAATGCGGGATTTTTTTTGGTGGGAGTTTGCCGTTGATTTTGGAATCATTCCGGATTGGCCTATCCCTTTGAAGTCGGATGGAACCTGTTTGGATAGTTCAAACAATACTATTCGAGGATGGGAATGCGTGAATCCGCGGCGTAAAGGATTGAGGTCTCAGGGAGTGCCTGATTTCGCTGGCACGGCGCGTAACACGCTTGCATGGGATCTTTTAGAGGGCGCGCTCATGGATCATAATACCGGCCGCGGTCTTAAAGGTTATTTGCTTGCGCCCCCGACGCAAGGCACTGGAAATTGTACGCAGATATGGATTCCGGGGAGTGAAAGCGTTCCGGGGCATGTTGAGCTTGTTCCGCCGGGCTGCATTCAGTTTGGGGGCTGGTCAGGTACTTTCGCAGAGATGCCGATTCGACATGCTTTAATGTTGGGATTTGGTTTTATAGAGAATCGCTGTCCCGGCGTGGCGTATCAATGTATTGATGATGAATATTGGCATGGGAGTTCTCGTAAACCATACATTGTATATAGTGATCCCTCATATCAGATGAATGTGGGCGAACGCAGCACTCCGTATATCGTGCGTTACAGCGGTGGAATAGAAAACCTAATTAATTTTGATGCCAATTGGAGTTACAAAATTGGTGAAAATGCAGACTATAGTCCCATCATGCATGAAAGCCATCTTTATTTTTCAGGAACTTTGACCTCGCCTTGGTTATCTAGGGAGCTAATTGGAACGGATGGGCAACCGGCATATTATCGTACGGATTATTACACACCTCCGAAAAGAATTTTTGATTATGACGAAAGCCTTTCCACGGATCCGCCCCCGGCCGCGCCTAATACATTTATGCTTAAGCGGCTAACCCGCACGACTGATCAGGGCAACGCGTAAGATGAGATTTTTTTCTCCGCTAACCGGCCGGACCGGAAATACGCTCATGGAAGTGATTCTTGTGATGGTGATTTTTGCCGTTGGCGCCACCATTGCCGGGCCCAAAATGCAGCGCGCCTGGGATGTTCGCAAGCTAGAACGCGCCGCAAGTTCTTTAGAAGCTATTGCGAATGCGATCCGGGTTTATGATATGGAGAATAGTACGATCACTGCGGCGGGGGGCGGTGGTTTTAGTAATATTATTCCCTCCATGTCATTTCCGGATCTATTGGCGAAGCTTGAAGAGAAAGGTCTTTTGAACCAAACTGAGTTAACTCCTGGTTTTTGTTATGACTGGAGAATACGTCCAACCGCAAATTCTTCGGGCAGATTAAGCAACCAAAGTCAAATCCAATCAACCGTGAGGCGTGGCGGTGTTTGCAGCACGAATTCGGATGATCTGGTGGTTTATCAAGTCGACTTCATCGCGGGACGAGGTTATGATAAAAAAATATTTGGCACGCCCCCTTAAATTGATTATTAAAGCGCGGTACTTTATCCGTTCAAACCGTTGATGCTAACCCGACCCAATTAATAAGAATGAAATAATCAGAATGAAAAAAGCAGCTTTTTTTTTACGTTCGCCCAGCCCCTTTCAATCGCTTCTGGATGAATATTTTTCAGAAGTTCAATTTGAAAAACTTTTGGAAAAAGATTCCGCGGCTCAAAATGCGGATCTTATTTTTGCCGAAACAAGCTTTTGTCAAACGGCCTTGATTCAAAAGCTCCGCGTGGCAAAAACCCTCAATCCTCGACTGCGAATATTTAGTTTGGGTGAAGCCAGCCGGGAATATGCGGAAATCTTCGACGGTGTTTTTCCGGAGTCTTGCCATCTTCTTGATTTTTCAAAAAAAATTTCTGAAAAAATTCCTTTACCCGAAACCGTCCGATTGTTGGTTGCCGATGACGATCCCGATATTCTTGCTATGTTGTGTGATTACTTTGCCTGCCGGCAAGCTCCCGTTTTTGAAGTGCTGCGCGCCGCGAATGGGCGCGAGGCCATGGATTGGGTTCAGAAAAAAAGGCCTGATGCGATGATCCTTGATATCAAAATGCCGGTCATGACGGGAAGTGAACTTTACTGCAAACTGCAAAAACAAAACGTAAAAATACCGACCATTATTTTTTTTGATGCGATTTCCGCCGGTGATTTAGACACGATTAAAAAAGCAGGTCGCCCGGTAATTGTGGAAAAAGGTTATCGCGACAGTTCGATGGCATATTTGATGGCGGTTGTTAAGAAGTTGGTTTATTTTGCGGACTGCTGAAAAAGTCCATTTATTAGCTCGAAGTGATTCATAAGCCGTCTTCAGTCCAGTAGCCGCCGTCATCGCAATGAGCCCCGTAGGGGCGACGTGGCGTCTCTTTTTGCAAAAGCAAGATTGCTTCCTGCCTGCCGGCAGGCGGGCGCTCTTAAACTGGCTCGCAATGACGTGACAATTCAAGGCTGAGAGATACTTAAAAATCGCTTTTAGGCCATTAAGAAGTTTTTATTATTTGGGAGATTTTTTGAATTGCAAAAAAGTTTTTTATCGTAGTACGTGTTTTTGTCTGTTGTCTTTAGCCGTTAGTCTTTTGTTTCCGGCTTTTTGCCAATCGCAGAATGTTGAATTTTCGGATGACGATAAAATTTTTCTCCAAAAAATCCAGCGCCGGGCGCTTGATTTTTTTCTTAAAGAAGCCAGCCTTGAAAACGGGCTGGTACGCGATTATGCGCGTAATCAGGAAGGCTTTTCGAACCAATCTCCAGCGAGTATCGCGGCTTCGGGATTTGCGTTAAGTGCCTATGCCGTCGGAGTGGAAAACGGCTGGATTTTGCGCCACGAAGGAATCAACCGCACTAAACGCGCCCTGCGTTTTGCGCTCAACGAACTTGAGAATGAGCATGGTTTTTTTTATCATTTTATCAGTATGAGTTCGGGTAAACGTGCCGGCCAATCCGAACTTTCTCCGATTGATACCGCGCTTTTTATCGCGGGCGCATTATTCGCGGCGGAATATTATCAAGACCCTGAAATCTCGGGATTAACCAGGAAACTTTATGAGCGAATTGATTTTCCGTGGATGCTGGACGGCGGAAAATTCTTCGCATTGTCATGGACACCCGAAAAGAAATTTAGCGACAAAAAGTGGGATCATTATGATGAAGCGCTTTTGCTTTACGTGCTCGCGATCGGATCGCCGACTCATCCCATCGATGCGGATGCATGGCATGGTTTGGCGCGCCCCGCCGGTAGTTATCAATCCGAGCGCATGATCGCTATGCCACCGCTTTTTACGCACCAGTATCCGCAGATTTGGCTTGATTTGCGCGACAAACATGACGGCATGATGAATTATTTCAACCACTCAATCACCGCCTGTAAAGTGAACCGGGCCTTTGCGATCGATCAGGCGGAAACTTATAAAACGTACGGGCCGGATGCCTGGGGAATTACGGCAAGCGACGGGCCTAAGGGCTATAAAGCTTATGGAGCGCCTCCGGGCTGGGCGATTCATGACGGAACACTGGCTCCGACGGGTGCGGGAAGCTGTATGCCTTTCACACCGAAAGAATCGCTGGCGGCTTTGCGGCATTTCGAATCTTACGGAAAAAAACTCTGGGGCCGTTATGGTTTTGCCGACGCGTTCAATGACGATGAAAATTGGGTTTCACCGAATGTGATCGCGATTGACCTGGGCGCCATGCTGCTGATGATCGAAAACGCGCTGAGCGGGCTTTTGTGGAAAACCACAAACCGTATTTCCGTGTTTCAAAAAGCATTTGAAAAAATCGGTTTTAAGCCCGGTTCCAAAGAAATAGCGTGGAAAGAACCGCCGCATACTTTCGCTGTTTATGCCGCTGGTGGAATTCAAGTTGATGGATTTATGAAAGACTGGCCGGGAGGAATTGACGTGATTACGCTGGATAAAAATTCCGCGGAATTTGGAGACTTCCGCAAGGAAAATGATCCGCGCGCGAAAATCCGTTTTGCCTGGGATGAAAACATGCTTTATTTTTCCGCGGAAGTGGAGGACGCCAGCATTGTAGCGCGTCAAAGCGGCACCCAGCTTTGGCGTGATGACTTATTGGAGATGTATATCGATCCGGACGGAGACGGCCTTTATTGGGAAGACAGCCGCGATTTCCAAATCGGCTTCCGGCCCGTTCCCGGAAGTGACGGATCGATGATTTGGTCCTGGTTTCAGAAAGGCGAAGACCCTTCGCAATCCGGCTGGGCCAAATCACAAAGTTACAGCGATGCGCGTGGTTATGTGATTGAAGGCAGTATCCGCTGGGACCAGCTCGGGATTTTTCCGAGGCCCGGTCTTGAAGTTGCTTTAAGCCCGGCCTTACACGATGTCGACACCGACCGATCTCACCGCAAAATGCAATGGTTTTTCAGAAGCGAAGAAAAATTAAAACGGTTTCAATTAGGAAAAGTTATTTTGGAGGACGTCCATGGCCGAAAAAAATAGTCCGCTTAAAAAAAAGGATCAAACGGTATCCCTCAATGTAGGTCAAACCGTAAGGCTCTTACGAGAGCAGAAAAGGCTGACCGGAGCGGAGCTATGTAAACGTTCCGGAGGACTTGACCCAAAAACTTTAACAGCCGTTGAAAAAGGGCGCATTCGAAACCCATCCATTCAAACTCTGGAAGGTATCGCGCGTGGCTTGGGTGTCACAGTCAGCGCGATATTTCGCCAGGCGGAACTGGGAAGCGAGAAGTTTTTTTTACGAAGTTCTCAAAAAGGCGTTTTTCATCTTCAGTTTAACCCGGGTATTGAGCTGGTTTCTTTTACGCCCTTCACACCGGAAATTTTTTGCGGTAAATTCATCGTCGGCGGCCGCAAAACCCTGGACCGCGATTTAATTCATTTTGATGGAGTCATTTTTGCCATGGCTTTAGTAGGGAATTTTCGCGTCAAAATGGAGCGGCATGAGCTTGAAATTCATGAAGGCGAGAACCTCTATTTTCGCGGGTCATTTGATTTTTCGTTTTACAATCCCAATTACCGTAATGCCGCGCTATTGGTGGTGACTTCGCCGTCCTTTTTATCTGCCGCCGGCGCCGCGGGCAGTAGTTTAAGATAAATTTGCAGTTTCAAATGAATGTTCAGCTAAGGATAGTTGCCAAAAGAGGGCTTAGGCACGAAAAACAACTAGTCCCCCAGCGCTTATTTATATAGACTAGCGCAGCCGAAAAATAGTGGGGGTGAGTAAAGGTCGCGCCTCATTTTGCCGATACTGCCTTGGGTGTTTTTTCTCAATAGAATAAGTTTATAAATGCATAAAAACCTTACAATTACTTTTGGGTTGGGGCTCGCTTTGACCGGTTTTTGCGCCATTGCTATGGCGCAGGACAATGCTCCAGTGAAGTGGACGGTTGTGGATAGTCCCAATCAGCCGCCGGTCTCCACAGTTTCCGAGAAGCAAGAAAAGCCCCAGAAAAAGGAAAAACCTAAGAAGAATAAGAAAAAAAAGTCTAATAAGAAAGAAGAAGCTAAGAAAAAAGAAGAATCTAAGAAAGAAGATCCCACGCCGTCTTCCGGTAAATCCTTTTTGCCTGAAAAAGTTGACCGCCAATCCGAAATGGTCAAGGCGATGGAAGGCGCTCAAGGCGGGAAACAGGATATTATAAAAACCTCCGATGTAAGCCAGGAAACGATTGAGCTTATGTTCGCGCCTTATAGAACCCAGAACAAACAGGAATTTCTTTCCCGGCAAAATCATGGATTGGCAGATGTGATAGAACGGGCGCAGACCGTGCATACTCAGGCTAAAGCCGCGCAGGAAAGTATTTCACTCGCTCAGCGCCGTTTGGTTTTGGCGATCCGACAAATGTTTCCTGAACTGACGTTTGAGTATCAGCACAGAGACGGCTCGCTTTCCGCCGCCGAATATATCTCGAGAGGAAATAAATTTTCTATGCGCCAGCCTCTTTTCAGAGGCGGAGTTTTGTGGAATAGTTTTTTACAGGAGCGAAAAATGCTCGAGTCGGCGCGCGGCAACTATCAAAAAGTGATCGACGACCTCATTTTTGAAATTTCAAAAGTTTATTTTGAATATCAGCGCGCCCGTTCGGTCGCGGAAGACCAGGCGAAGACGTTGGAGGCTGTGAAGCCGCAAATCCGAATTTCAGAAGAGAAATTTAAAGAAAAAATCACATCAGAAATTGAGCATTTAAACGCGCAGTCTTTGGAAGGCCAAATTGAATTTGACCGCGAGACATCAAAACAAGAGCTCGAAATCGCGACGCTTGATTTACAGCATTATTTAGGATTAGGTATGAAAGACCCGCTCAATTTAAAATCAGAATACGATGTGGATAAAGTCATTTCCGGAATGCCTGAAGATGACTTAACAACGGCGAAGATTGAAAGCTCGCTCGGTTCCTTCAGCAAAGGAAAAACCATTCCCGGGCTTGAGAATCTTGTGGAAATGTCTTATAGCCACCGTGCTGAACTGGGAGTGCAAATTTCGCAGCTTCAGGCCGCCAGGTACGGCGAGCGCGCGAAGTGGGGGGGATTTATTCCGAAGGCCGATTTACTTGTGGAGTGGGGCGCACTCGCAGAATCTTTTAAAGAGCTTACAAATAATCCGAAGCATCGTTCGGAATTCAGGGCAATGATCGAGGTGGATTGGAACGCGATGGGCAATAAGCTTGGTTATGCCTATGAAATGGATCATCGTGCTCCGTCGGTGACGCAGTTTCAATCGGGCGCGGGAACGATTACAAACCGGCAGTCTTTTTCGGTCGGGTTGTTGAACGGTTTGGATGGATTTGTTGATGTTAAACAGGCCGAGGTCGAAAAATTAAATAAAGTTGTCGAGCTCGAACAAGCCGAGAAAAAAGTTTTAGAAGAAGTGAAACGCGCTTATTACGATTATCAAAAGGCGTTGATTCAGATGAAATCGACGATGAAGCGCGTTCAATGGCGCCGCAGACTGCGCGACCTTGCTCTGCACCGTCTTGAGCAAAAAGAGGTCGAGATTTCGGAATATCTTCAATCTGAAATTGATCTTTTACGAGAACGCGGAGAGTTTCATACGGCTCTCAAAGATTATTACACGGCTAAGTCTAGTTTGAATTACGCCGTGGGCGTTCAAGAATTTTTAACTGAGCGCGCAGCTTCTAATACAGCGGAGAAAAATGGAAAATCCTAATTCTAACGACAAAAATGACGGGCAAGAACAACCAGGTCGCAAGCATTTAAAAGCTGTTATTTCTTTTCTTAAACCGGAAGAAGGTGCCCCTCGGTCAGGTTTGCGTATTCCAAAGACCAATTTTTACATTTCAAAAAAACAGATCATTATCGGCGTGATTGCGGTTATTTTAATTTTAATCGGAAAAAATTTGTTCTCTCCCAAAGTAAAAAAACTCTCCTTGGCCGATGCCGTTAAAAAAGAACAGCAGGCCGCGGCACAGGCCGCCGTTTCCATCAAAGGCTTTAAGCTCAGCCGTGTCAATTATGAAGACCCTCTCCAGGTTTTGGGAACGGTCAAGGGCGCGCAGGAAATAAAATTAAGTTTTGAGGTTCCCGGTTCGGTAAGCGCGATTAATTATCGGACAGGCGAAAAATACGAAGAAGGCGCCCTGCTGATATCTCTCAAGCAGGATGATATTTTGCTGCGCCTTAAACGCGCTCAAGCCGGCTGGAAAAAAGCCGAGTCGGAAGTTGCCATCAAAAAAGATGAGTCCGTGGAAAATGAAAAGCTTTTCAAAATGGGCGCGATTCCTCAATCGACCTGGGACAAAAAAAAGAATGAATTGGATGTCGCGCAGTACGAAGCTGAGGCTCAGCGGCTTGAAATGAAGGCGAATGAAGCCATGCTTGAAAAATCTAATTTATACGCGCCGTCTTCGGGGATGCTCGGTAAATTAAATATTGAAGAAGGCGAAAATATTTCTCAAAACACGCTTATAGGCGAGCATATCAACACGGAATATGTTTACATCGAAGTCGGGATCGTTGAAAAAGATCTAAGTAA
>JAYSWD010000163.1:0-1139 GCA_043718225.1 Candidatus Omnitrophota bacterium | reverse complement strand
GCGGCTTCTTTAAAATGCTGAATGGAATCAGGCTGCCAATGATTCATTTCACGCAATTTCATCTCATAAATAGCGGCCATCTCAACGGCACGGCGCTCCGCATCACGTTCAGCGAGAGAAAGCGCAACTTGTGCTTGCGTTTTATGTGCTTTTGCAACGGTAATGCTTCCCTGATTACGGTTCCATAGCGGTACCGGCATCGAAATTGAAGCACCAATAATTCGTTCCCGCTCCCCCCCGGCTCTTTCTTGGGAAATTGCGGGACCTGCCGTGATCGCGGGAAATCTCTCATTTTTTGCAAGTTTGAGACCGTAGCCCTGCCGTTCCAACTCCACAGCTCGCATTCTGACTTGATAATCCTTAGCGCGAGCCAAAGTCATGAGCTCTTCTGTGTTTCGATTTAGCGGTTTAAATTTAAAATCGATTGCTTCAAGCAAAAATGCGGCATTCGGTTCAGCTCCGCGCAAGTGATTTAAATCAAACAAAGCAGCTTGCGAAGCGAGCGATGCCTCATTCGCCTTTCGATGGAGGTTAAGTTCCATAGCTTCGATAATGCGGGTTTCCAGCATCGGCGTAAGACCTGCTTGATCTCTTTTAATGAGAACTTCGCGCAAGTCATGAAAATGATCGGCAACTTCGCGGGTCGCGGCCGCTTTCTCCTGCAAAGAAGTTAAAAGATAGGCTAGAACTTTAGCTCTCGTCACCAGCAAACTGCGAAATTGTTCTAAACTTAATTCAGCTATTTGAATATCGCGATCCGCAATGGCCTTGCGTAATCGAATCCGGCCCGGCCATTCGAGTGCTTGAGTGACGGAGATTTCATGGGCTATCCCCCGCGCTGATGACGACTCTCCGTCGGAACTGCTCGTCACCCTTTTTTGGCCGACAGACCCGCTTACTTCGGGGTTATTCCAAAGGCCGGCTGTTTGGCGTAAACCTTTGGCTGCTTGGATTTCAGCTTCGTAAAATTTCAGCTCGGGATTATTTTCAAGCACTTCCTCGATTAACGCCTGAAGCGATTGTTTCGATTGGCTTATAACGGGCGGTATTTCTTCACCAAAAGAATATTCAGGTCCCATAGTAAGGATCGTTAAAACTGAAAAAACTATTAGCCCTGCGCTGAAACTGATTTTCATAGC
>JAYSWD010000162.1:0-10302 GCA_043718225.1 Candidatus Omnitrophota bacterium | reverse complement strand
TTAAAAACATTTGATATTGCATAAAGTAAATAGTTAGAAAAATAGCGTTAAACAACTGAAAGACAGACGGGTGGCGCCTGCTTTTAGAAAGCTAGCGGCGGATGAAAAATGGAGCGGACGGGAGATTCGGAGAGGAAGAAATCCGGTAAATGAACAAGATCCATAGGATTTGTTATGCTGAATCGTGGACTCAAAACGGAAGGCACGATGCCCTGATGATGCGAATGGTGGCACACCATACAATGAGAACCATTTGCTTGTTCTTGTTGCTGCACTGCAGCTTCATCATGCTGGAAACAAAAAGCAGGTTCAATCACAGTGGCGTTGATGACGCCTGCCAGGATCAAACATGCAATAAGTTTACTTAGCGTGATTTTCATTGAAACAAAGTCTAGCACATGTTTGATTTACAAAACAAGTTTATCGATGCTTGCGCTCGGGTATTTTTATCTAAACGGGCAAGCAATTTCACCAAATTGACCATATTTGCTGTCAGTTCTCTCGCGTCTTCCTCTGTCAGCGGCTCTCTCATCTAAAAATTCCTTCAAATAAGCCATTACTTCCCCCCTATAAACCTTTAAAGCCTTTTTTAATATTTTGCGCCATTTTATCTTTGTTTATTTCAACCTTTTTCTTACAACGAGGGCGGAACAGCGTTCTCTTAGGAGATTTGTAGGCTAAAAACTAACGGGCTGTGATATTCGAACCCAAGTAATTGTGACCGCAATTTATATATGGATTATGGACGAGCAAAACTCGTAGGCAGACTTAGGTGGCAAGTAAGAATCCGGGGCAGGTCATTTCGATGACCCGCCCTCTTTCGGATTCATTGGGTCTTCAACACGGACTAACTTGCCATTCTCATAGAGATAGCTCTCTGCATCGTATTGGCAATCGTCCGGTTTACCCCGGTTGGTGGAGGTGGTCCTCCTTCTACCCCTAAAAACACAGGCCCGTTTTGTGCCCGTCCTGTGCCTTAACTTTCGTAAATTAGGGTATTTTGGAGTAACTTAATCAACAAGAAATTTTTGCGTAAGTGTAGAACTGAAAATGAAATGCGTTATTTTTCAAGGAGTTATGAAAATGGCCGAATCAAATTAGAAATCTGTTGCTCTATCCAACTGAGCTACGGGCACATAAATTCAAACAACTCTTCCTTAATTAGAAATCTGTTGCTCCCGTTTCATTTATCCGCTCAACGCGGAATAACTGAGCTACGGGCACAAGACTGCTTGCAGAGCTTTCCGGCATTATCGCAGATCTAACGGCGTTTAGTATAGAGACCAACCCCGTTTGAGCCAATTGCTTTTTATTCGATTCTGGTTCCCCGCTTTTAATCAAGCCTAAGAACACGCCAGGATTTTTGCGCGTGCGATACATCTTTACGGTTTGTTTTGATATTAGCTAAAATTAACTCCGGGTTTTCCAGCAAAGAAAGAGGAATGCTCACAATCAACTGCTTGCCTTGCCGTGTTACTTCGATATCTTTATTTGATAGTTTTATTTTCTTATCATTAACGTATGCGCGCCCCATTCGCATGGCAATCTCAATCTTTGGCATAACGGAAAAAGAAGTTCCCTTTTTATATCCCAGTAAAAAAATAGAAGCTTTCCGCCATAGTATCCATGTTCGCTTCATCTGAAAGCGGACGAAAAGCCGGTCACCGTCTCTTGTATAAGAGATGCCGGTAAAACCCTGCACCTGCCCAATTTTAATATCCGGATACGTACTGAAGAGCTCATTCTTTCGCGCGAAGAATGCCAGCCCGCCGGGTTGCTGCGAAGGATAATCATGCAAAGCCCGGTATTTTTTGGAAACTTCTTCAGCGCTCAGGTTTAAACTGTACCAAGACAATGGCATTCCCGCCAACGAAGGCGGCGCAGTCAATGCCAGATCAGGACGGTATTCCTGCGGCAAGGGCCATTCACCGGCATGGACCAAATAAAAAAAAATGGAAGGTTCATCAATTTTGCTTTCGAGATCCAGCATTGCCACTTTCAAAAAAAGATATAAAGCCTGATGATCGGGATTTTTATCCGCGGGATGGGAAACAAAAATCATCGTCGGTTTATAATCAAGCAAGATCTGTTTGATGTCCTTCAAAATATTTTCACCGGTATAAGCCGCGCCAAATGACAAGGCGTCCGAATAGGGTACCCGGTTCGCATGGGAAAACTCCCCTTCCGCCTGGCTTGTTTCGCCCCAGTGGTTAGTCATGATTTCCAAAGTTCCGTTATCCGGATATCCCAAAGAAATCACGTCATGATCCGTTAAGCCAAGTGATTGCATCGCTGTCACGGTTTCCTGTTTACGCATATCACCCATGCGGATGATGCGTTTCGGGCCGAAAAAAAAGCGCTTATCGTAGCGCATGAAAGAAGAGAGGTTGTTCTCGCCGTTCGTAAGCAAAACGACTTTCATTTTCGCACCGGCTTTGACCGCCCTTTGAATAACTCCTCCGGCGGCGATAGTTTCATCATCCGGGTGCGGCGCTAGAATTAAAATCCGGTCACTGACTGTAAACGGTGGTAGTTTGGAAAAATTCTCCGCAATCGCACATGTCGCCGGCAATAAGGAAAGGCAGAGAAAAAGAGTAAGTATTCGCCGTAAAGTAGCCGCGCGAAACAATACGGGAATCGCGTTCATAAAGACGTTTTCAGTAATTTTTCAGTAACTCGTCAATAACGGGGTCCATTTTAGTTTTAACACTTTGATATTTCATTAAAGACAGCCCGCCTTTGCCCTTCAAATGGTATTCTGCGGCAGCGACTTCTTTTCCGGTTCTGTGCAAATGTAATTCCGCTTTCGATAAATAGGTTACTCCATCCCACGACCGCAATGCGGTATAGGTCAAAGTAAATTCACAATTTGCCGGCTTTGTATTGGAATAAACTTGGGTTGTAATCCCATGGCGGCCGAAACCATCCTGAACTACGCTCACGAAATCATCGACTTCCACTTTAGAATTGTTTTCTATACACACATGCCGCAAATTCGCCGACGCATCGACAGGCTGCACATTGACCGACGTGCACCCCGCAAGTAAAGGAAGAAAGCAAAATAAGGCGGTGATTCTTTTGAACATGTATTCCTTTAAATTTTTATTTTTTTACGCATTTGAATAATGTGTGGCTGATACCGATATTATCAATGTCTTCAACGACCTTCATTCCTGCCGAATCCAGGCAGGTTTTCATGTCGTCTGAATGGTACATTTGACTATTACCATTCGCGATACACGCGAAATAGAGCGAGGTTTGCTGCAGGCAGAATGAGCCCGCTTCATACTTCTGCCGGTCCCAATAGGTTTCCAAAATATAGAGGCGGTCTTTTTCCTGCATGATTTCGACGGCACGCTTGAGAATAGAAATGATCTGCTCTTGCGAAAAACAATCCAGGAACTGGCTCATCCAAATGATTTGATGCCCGTCCGGAAGTTTTTCGCCGGGGTTAAGTAAATCAATCGCATGATAATCGACCCGTTTTCCAAACCCCTCTTTGACAATATTGCCTTCCGCCATGCGCAATTGCCCGGGCAGGTCCGCGATCGTGACTTGAACATCCTTGTCGTACGTAACGCATTGCAGCGCCCATTTACCGGTATTGCCGCCGATATCGAGCAGCTTCCCGGGTTTATCTTTGAATACAAGCGGAAGAACTTCTTTAAACGCGGCGTCGGAATAAAAATGATCGAAATCCAGCCAGCTTTTTTGTACGCGCGGCGGAAATGACGCTAAGGCCTGATACAAAGTAGCCCAGTTTCCAAAAACTTTCAGCCCCGCTGGTTTGCCTGTTTTGATGGCTTCCTGCAAATGAAAAAAGCCCTGGTAATTAACATTTTGAACGAAGTCCATATTAACTTGAGTCATCGGGTCATGCAGAACAAAAAATCCGGTATTCGCCAGCGAGTATTTCTTTTTTTTACAAAGCAGCAGCCCCATACCTAAACCGGCTTCCGCCAAAATTTTAATGCCGTAATTCGACAGATCGAGCTCTTGGGCCAGTGTATCGATTTCAACGCCGTTCACACCGTGATTTTCAATGGCTTTCAGAATTCCAAAATCTCTAAGCGCCATCGCGGCTTGAAACGCGAAGGGGCCGAACGCGATTTTCTGCGCTTCAAATTTAGCGGCGGCGGCAGTATGTTTTTCTTTTTCGTAAAAATTCATTTTTATACAGGGTTAATGGCGTTATTTAATGTGGAAGTATAAGCTTTTTGCTTCGATAGAATAATTAATTTTTACTGGTCAACTTTCACTTTACCGCTCATGGTTTTCTTGAGCGATCGGACAAGCTCGAATTTCTTCGGGACTTTATATGAAGGCAGCCTGGCATAGCAAAACTGCCTCAGCGCATCTTCGTTGAAATCCGTGCTTTCCGTTTTAAAAACAATTTTCGCACAAGGCATCTGACCGTAAACCGAATGCTCTTCGCCATAGACATAAGCCTGGTCAATCGCGGGGTTCTGCTGAAGCACTTCTTCAATTTCACGGGGGAATATTTTCATTCCCATAAAATTAATAACCTGTTGGTGCCTTCCAAGAAGATACAGAAAGCCCTGCTCATCGAACCGCCCGAGATCGCCCGTTTCAAACCAGCCTTCCACGGTAATTTGATCCCGCGTTTTCCAGGGAGAAAAATAAGCGTCAAACATACCCGGGCCTTTAATTTGAACAATCCCAACTCCGTCTTTATCCTGCTTAACCAGCCGGCATTCATATTGTGGAAGCAATTTGCCCACGGACTGGCATTTCTCGGCCAGCCCCGAATCATTAACAAAAGGCAAGCCCAACTCAATCACGCCATAAGCCGTATTCAATTCAAACCCGAATTTTTCAGAAAATTCGCGTGCGGTTTGCGCACTTAAATGGACCGTTGTGGATACCGCTTTACGGACATGCGTGCATTGCGCCGGGTGAAACTCTGAAACGCGCGCCATGGCCTGATAATGCATCGGCGCCGCGTAAATAAAAGTGGCGTCGCCCGCGCTTAATCCTTCGATCAACCCTTTCGGGATTTCATGTTCGCAAAAAACAATCGCCGCTCCGCGCCGTAAAAAAAGCAAAGTCGTTACGATGAAGTGATACGACATGGAAAGCACCCAGATAACAACATCGTTATGCGTTATTTTCAGAGCCTGATCCGCCGCTTCGGTGCGTTCTTTGATTGATTGATGTGAAATAACAACGCCCTTGCTTTGTCCCGTTGTACCTGATGTGAAACGTATAAAAGCGGGGTTTAAGGATTTAAATTCATTTTGCTCCCGCATTTCAGCGGGAAAAAAAATCACGGAAAAGGCGCGTCCGTGAAATGCGCTTGGAAAAGTAATGCTTTCCTCTCCCGTATCATAAAGCGATTTTTCAAAAATGAGCGCGTCAAGTTTGATATCGCGAATAATCTGATTGATTTCATCTTGAGTTGAATTCTGAGGGATAGGAACGATAACCGCCTGCAGCGATAAAACCGCCAGGTTTGAAATCACATAATCAATACCTTCGCGAACCAAAAGTCCGGTGCGCGCGTATTTTTTAAATGGTAACTCTTTTAACTTCCCAGCAAGCCGCTCAATATTTTGAAAAAGACCCTCATAAGAAATGGATTTTGTTCCCTGGCGCAAGGCTGTACGGCTGCGGTAATTTTTTGTTTCTTCCCGGATAATATCTACAAAATTCAAATTCTCAACCGGCTCTTTTCCTATATATGCGGCTGCGGAATTCGCCGCCTGTTCTCCAAGAGCCAGACATGTCCCTGTCACACGCGCTGAAGCTAAAGCCTGTGCGTCGGCGGAAATGCATTTGCCCGCGCAAAACAAATTTGAAATGTCTTTCGACTGCAAACATCTCGCGGGGATTTCGTAACACTCACCGTCTTTCAAGTAATCGTAGCGCGGGCCGGTTTTTTGATTCCAAAACTCTACCGGCCACGCGCTTTTTACGACGCCGTCAGCGAATTTTTTTGCGGTGAGCACATCATTTTTGGTCAGAGTGTAGCGGCCGAGCATTCTTAACCCCTCGCGCTCGACAATATGTTCCGTCAAATGCAACACTTTGGAATTCACAAATTCAGGCATAGCCTTTTTAAGCACCGCATGCACTTGTTCCGCCTGTTTGCGTATTTCTTGAATGTCATACTCTGAATCAACCGGCAAAACACTGACCCGTAAAGTCCCACGGCCGTTTTTTTTGTCCGGCATCCAAATACTGAATTTCAAATGCGGTGCTAATTGGCCCGCAGCGGCGGCCTGCGCCAAACAGTAGGCGATTTTTAAATCAGGCATTTCCGCGCCGTTTTTAACGCCTTCAATGCTGCAAGCATAGGCGGCTAATTGGCGTTCTCCGGCAGACGCGATTTCGTAAGAAGCGCCGCTTTTGCGGATCACTTCGCCGCTTCCGCTGCAATCAATAACACTGCGGCAGGCAATATTAAAAAACTGATTTTCATGCCGTACCCTAACTCGTTCAATCAACCCGGAGCCGGCATCAACATCTTCGACTTTGGCTTCAAACAAAAGAGACAGCTTCATTTCTTTCCCCGCTAGCTCGGTGAATATTTTTTGAACAGCCTCGGGCTCATACTGAAGCACCGTCATTTTTCCGGCTTTCACGGTTTCTGCCTGCCCACGCGAAACCAGCAGCTCTGTGACTTCTTCGGAAAGGCCGGAATTCAAAACCGGATATTCGAAATTTTCACCGCTTAAATAAAGTCCGCAGAGAAATTGATGCATCCCCTCACGAGCGATGCCGCCCCATTGAGAGTTTTTTTCAACCAAGAGCGTTTTCAATCCGCGCCTTGCGGATTGAACCGCGGCGCCGTAACCCGCAAAGCCCCCGCCCGCCACAATGACATCATAGGCTTGCTCCGGGGATTTCATAGCTGCGCCAGTCCTTCTAAAATCAAACCGGCTTCTTCATCGCTGATCACATTATCCAGATACGACAATGTGACATTCAGCCGGTTTTTATACTCCGATAAAAAAATGCCCAAACCCGGCAATGGCGGCAAGCGCGGCATATGGAATAATCTCACTACATTCACGTCCATAAAAGTCTCATGCAAATAAGCGCTTTTACCGAGCGAAGCAAATGAGAATGACGCGGGTGCATGCGCCCGGCTCTGCACGCCGCGCGCAAGCAGCGCAAGCGGCACAATCCGCATCAGCATGCTGGCATCCGCCAATGCTTCAGGCATTTTATTTTTGACATGTTCGTAAAACTGGTTTTTGAGGCTTGCAAGCAGCGGCTTAAAGTCTTGTATTTCAGACATCTTTTCCCGGAAAAACATAAAGGACAAATGATTAAAAAACATATCCGCCGCTTCCCACCGTGCCATGCGCATATCACGCGTTACCGAAACGGCAAGGTCACCCCCGTGCTCTTCTCTTTTTAAAAATAAGCCTCGCACCGCCTGCATGCAAACCGCAAGGCTGAAAGGTAAAAACATAAACGGCCCGGCGCGTTCGGCAATAGCGTGGGTTTCGCTTTCGCTGAACGTTTTGATTTTAAAGCGGTTCTGCGCGCCGTTGAAGGAAACCGGGGCTTTAAGCAGTTTTATCTTCGCGTCTTTCTCTCCGGCAATTCGGGCACGGTTAATTTTCTTTCCCGCGGCAAACTTATCGCTCCAATGATTCAGATGTGCCGGTGACGGCGGAAGATTGATTCCGTCGGCCGCCCCCTCGGCCAAATAAAAAGCCTGAAAACCATGCAGAAACTTTTCCGCGCCGCGCGCGTCAAACAAACGGTGGTCAAAAATAAAGCCGATCAGTTTTTTTTGAGGAGCTTCGGCATAAATAACACGCAGCGGAGCGGCGTCTTTTCCGGCGGGTAGGTTCAATTCTGTTTCCAGCCGCAAACCGGCTTCTTCAGAGCTGGAACATACAAATAATTTTAAAGTAAAAGGATTGAACGGCAGACGTCGCTTCCAATACGGCGCAAGATTAAAATCGCGGCATACCTTTCCCGTTAAATGCGGAAATCCCGCGCAATAACCCGCGAGATATTTTTCAAAATCAGAGCTATTAAGTCCCGACTCCAGTTCTATCACGATTTGAAAGGCGGTTCCGCACCCAAGACGCCGTCTTGAAGAATGATCAAGCGCGTGCATCATCCAATCCATGCCGCTTAAATAATGTTTTTTGCTGGAAGACGGCAAAACGATTTTCATGCGGTTTTAAATCACTTGATGAACACGCCGGGCAAGCGTTTCAAGGCTTTTTAAATCTTCCGGGCTTATACCATGCTCCATAAGCTTAACGCCGAAGTGCCGCTCAATGGCTACTAACAATTCGACCAAGCTCATGGAGTCGAAACCCAGCTCGGCCAAAGGCGCGCCCGAAGATATTTTCACCGGATGCGCGGTGAAAATGATCTCCGTTTCGTGGACCAGTACCCGGATAATTGAATCGAGATCGCGGCCGGTCATGCGGCACGCTTGAAAAATTTATTCAACAATTTTACTGACGCGGTCATTTTCGAAATGGACGTCATCGGTCAAAAGACGGCTGGTCCAAAACTTCCAGACATTGCTTGCCGTTGAAGGCGTTCTGTGCGTCGGAGGATAACCGTAAGCGACGAGCACGGCCGCTTTGCTCATTCCCTTTTCGATGGTGCCGTTTTTGATATTTTCCTTTTCCTGAGCGGAAAAACTGCGGTACTCGAAACTGTTCAAAATATTATCTTTTGAAAAGTAACGGCTAAAAAATTCATCCTTAGTAAGATTGGTATAGTCATCCACAAGCACCAGCCTGTATTCTGTGCCGGCGGCCTTATCGCGGAATTTGATTTTTTTACCGGTTTTCAAAATGACAACTTCGGTTCCGGCCGGAAGAATGGCGCCTTTGTGGTAATTGGTTGATAAAATTTTTTGGGGCTTTTCATACCAGATATTCATGCGGGTGTAATAAGTTTCTTCCGCCGAGGCCGCGGATGAAAAAATAAAACTGCCCGCGATAATCAGGAGCATACTCAAACACAATTGCCTAAAATTTATTTTCACTTTCTCTCCTTTGGTTAAGATTCCATTACGAAACAACTTTTACAAAAGCGAGCGAGCTGCCGCAATTATGCGAAATACATTGAATTGCCCGCAGGGACGACGGGACGTTCTTCTCATCCTTTTTTAAAGGCCCCGTCGAATTTAAAACCGGGCTCGCATACCGAATTTGCTTCTTAAGCATGAGTGCGGCCGCGGCGCATTCAAAAGCGCCTGCCGCCGTCATTCCGCCGTAGATATTGGAATAGGCCGCAGCGGGAGCCTCCTTCTTGACGGCTCTTGCATAAATTTCCTCGCTGCCGGCCATGCCCTGCGCGCTGATGACAGAAAGTTCGGCGTCATCCCAACCCTGCATGTTTTTTCCCATTTTAATTTCAGAGAAAGCGCCATATTTTTTCTTATCCGGATCAAGCGTCACAAGAAAAAAAATGCTGCCTTCACCCGGCACGGTTTCCGGTTTTGCCGAACAGCTCAAGGGATTCATTTTCCCGCCGGCCGCGACGGAAAGTTTTTTCGAGCAAATATATTCCATGGCCGTCGAGCATTCTTCGGAAATACCGACTAAAACCCGGGTGACACGCCCCTCACTCAACCATGCCGAAGCCAGCAATAAGGCCTGCTGAAAAGCAAAATAAAAAGAAGTGATTGTCATCGTCGGGCCTTTGCAATCCAGCGCGGCGGCCACATAAGATGCCGCCGAATTGTGAATCGAATGCGCAAAAGTCGTCGGCGAAACATTGCCTTCGCCATATTCAATCACGCCGTCTAAAAATTTAAATATCGTGGCATGCGACCCGAGGCCGGTCGCGACGATAATTCCCGTGGAAGGCCTGAGATTTTCGAGCGTTTCGCCGCTGTCCCGGACGGCATCATATGCCGCCAGCACCGTCATTTTGCTGAAGCGGTCGGCGCGGCGCGCTGCTTTCAAAACATCGCGGTCAACTAAATCTTCAGCGGCAATACGGTAAGCTGGACGTCCGTCGGACGATATCCCCGGCATAATCCAGCCTTCGCTTAAGGCCTTTTCAAATTGATTCATACCTCTCCCGCGCGCCGAAAGAATGCCAATGCCTTGAATCGAAAGCGGCTTCATAAAACTTTGTCCTGAAATTCAATGATAATCGCGGCATTGCAGCCGCCGAAACCCAAAGAAGTTGAAAGCGCGTAACGGCCGTGAATCACAGTCTGCTCAGTCACCGGGGCCAAAGCAATCGCGGGGTCCTGATTTTTAAATCCGGGGCTTGCCGGAATCCAGCCGTTTTCCAAAGCCAAAATACTAAAGCCCGCTTCTAATCCCCCGGCCGCCCCGAGCG
>JAYSWD010000161.1:0-10308 GCA_043718225.1 Candidatus Omnitrophota bacterium | reverse complement strand
CCTCCGAGGGTCTAAATAACGCATTCCACCATGCCCGAATGCTGAAGGGGACAATTCACGTGCTAATATCAGGGGACATTTCATTAGCTTATGACACTATAAATAAAAATCAGGTTGCAATTCTTTTTTCCGCTTTTATAATATCCTTTCGATTTACTTCAAACGTTTAACTATTTGATTGTTGAACTATCGAGCTATGAAAGAAAAAACCGAGTTCGTACGCCATTTCAGGGAAGTTCAGCCGAAGTTTTCACGCCTTTGCATGCGAAGCCTCGCAAATTCAGGGCTGACGATGCCACAGTATGCGCTGCTCAATCTTTTGGCGAACGGGCCTGTGCCTATGAAAGATATCAGCGCGCGGATGCATATCACAAAACCGGCCGTCACCAATTTGGTGGACCGGCTTGAAAAGCATGATTTTTTGCGCCGCGGCCCTGATTTAAACGACCGCCGCGTTACTATGATTGCCATGCGCCCTAAAGGTATCAAGCTAGTCGGAGAAATGCAGTCCGCTGTTTTGGGTTTTCTGCTCCGGACTCTTGGCGAATTCAGCTCTTCGGAACGCGGAGTCATTACCCGGTTTTATAAAATGCTTTCCAAAAATTTCGATCAAAATCTGCTGAAGAAAAAAACAGGCAAACTGATTGCGGCCGGATTAGCCGCGGCGATATTTTTCACCTCTTCGCCGGTATCCGCCATGGCGAGACGCCCTGAAAAAAATACAGCAGAACAGACAGCGGCCATTGCCGCGCTTTCTTCCCAGCCCACGGCCTCTGACACACTCAACTTTGAAACTTTTATCAGGCTCACAATCTCGCGCAGCGAAGTGATTAAAGCAAGCCGCGAAGAAATTAAAATCGCGCGCGCGCGTACTTTTCAAGCTTTCGGTGACGCTATCGGCGACGGTGATTTTGTAATCACACATGATTTTAAAGAAAAGCAGCTAGATGCCGAGTCTGGAGGCGCGGGAGTGAGTGGTACTTTCAATGCGCCTCACAGGCGTGAACGGAAATTCATGTTCAGCCAACCGCTTTTTCAGGGTTTTAAAACGGTGGGCGCGCTGCTCGGCGCGGGCAGCTTGAAAGCACAGCGCCGGGAAGAATACGAATTTTCAAAAGAAGTGCTTTTTATCGAAGCCGCGGCGGCTTTTTACACGTTGGTTTCAGCCGAAAAGCAGTTGGTGATTTTGAGCGAAATTCAAAAACTTTTCAAAGACCGCATTCAGGATTTGGGCGAACGCGAAAAAATCGGACGTTCACGGCCCGGCGAAGTTGCCATGGCGCGCGCTAAAACAAAAATCCTTGAAGCGCGTATCGCGCGAGCCCGGGCGAATTTGCTTTCCGCGCAAAGTGTGGTTGGATTTTATACCGGAATCGCGCATGCCCGCATCGAAGATGACGAGCCCGAAACTTTTTCCGAAATAAGCGAATTGAGCGCGGATGATTACCTGCAAATTGCGGAACTGCGCAGCGATGTTGAAGCCGCGCGCCAGGCCGCGAAAATCGCCAAAAATACCATTATTGTGAAGCAGAGCGCGTTATGGCCGCAGGTTAACCTGGAGGCGAATCATTATGAAAAACGCGAAGGCTTTCAGGACGGTATTACCTGGGACGCGGTGATACGGATGAATGTTCCGCTGTATCGCGGCGGCACGAATGTCGGACAAATTCTCGAAGCAAAAAGCAATTACACCAAAGCGAATCTGAACCATCAGCTCGTGCGCAAACAAGCTTTGCTGGAAATCGAACAGGCGCATCAAAACTGGATTGCCGCGCGCGAACAAAACCGCGCTTATCAAGAAGCGGTTAAAGCCGGCGAAGAAAATTTTAATTTCCAGCGCGATGATTATGCGCACAGCCTTGTGAGCAATTTGGACGTGCTTGAGACGCTTGAAGAATTGCTCACGATCCGCGAAGAAGCGAATATCGCGCAATATGACATGCGAACGAATTATTGGAAGCTTCAAATCGCCATGAGCAGCCGTATTCCGGAATGGGCGCAGTAATATTTGGCTCTGCGGCGGATGCCGCAACCGCAAAGGTAAAAAAGTGAAATTATGAGTTTGCCTTCAATTTCGATAAAAAACCCGGTGTTCGCATGGATGCTCATGCTCGGGCTGATGTTTTTCGGCTGGCTTTCATTTAAGGACCTCGGTGTGGGGCAGATGCCCGACGTGGATTTCCCGGTTTTGAATGTCACTTTGACATGGGAAGGTGCCGCGCCTGAAGTCATGGAAACAGACGTGGTGGATGCGATTGAAGATTCCGTAATGGGTATTGAAGGCTTAAAAGAAGTTTCTTCCAAAACTCGCCAGGGCGTGGCTTCCGTGACGCTTGAGTTTGAACTCGGCCGTGACATTGACGCCGCATTGCAGGAAGTTCAAAGTAAGATTTCCGCCGCGCAGCAACGATTGCCGCGTGATATGGATCCGCCTGTTATTATCAAAACCAATCCTGAAGATCAGCCGATTATGTGGATCAGTGTTCAAACGGACCGTCCTCTCCGCGAACTGATGGAATACGTTGATCTTGAACTGAAAGATAAATTTAAAACCGTACCGGGTGTCGGCGAAGTTTTTTTGGGCGGTTATGTGGACCGCAATTTGCGCGTATGGGTCGATACCGAAAAGTTAACGGCACTTCAGCTGACCGTAGATGACGTTGTTCAGGCGATTAAGCGTGAACATGTTGAGAAACCGGCCGGGCGCCTTGAAACGTCGGAAAAAGAAGCGAATGTGCGCGCCATGGGCGAAGCCCGCAACCCTGAAGAATTTGGCGATATTATGATCGACCGCCGCGGCGGACAGCCCATTTATAAACCCATTCAGCTCAAAGAAGTCGCGCGTGTTGAAGACGGCCTGGCGGATATGCGGCGCATTTCACGCGTGCTGGGAAAACCGGCGGTCGGGCTGGGTGTCCGCAAACAACGCGGCATGAACTCGGTGCAGGTCGCGCGCAATGTAAAAGCATTGCTGAAAAAAATTGAGCCCACGATTCCCAAAGGATTTGAAATCGGCATTAATTTTGACAGCACACGTTTCATCGAAGATTCTGTGCATGAACTCGTATTTACTTTGATTCTCTCCGCGTTATTAACGGCAGTGGTGTGCTGGATTTTTCTTGGTTCCTGGTCAAGCACTCTCAATATTTTACTCGCGATTCCCACCTCCATTTTAGGCGCATTCATTGTGATCCGTTTCATGGGTTTTACGCTGAATACTTTTACTTTGCTGGGGCTTTCGCTCGCGATCGGAATCGTGGTCGATGACGCGATTATGGTGCTCGAAAACATTGTGCGCCACCGTGAAAAAGGCGAAGAAAAAGTGAAGGCCGCGCTAAACGGCGCGGAACAGATTTCATTCGCGGCTTTGGCAGCCACTCTCGCGATCGGCGCGATTTTTCTGCCGGTCATTTATATGAAAGGCATTATCGGAAAATTTTTCTTTCAATTTGGCGTCACAATTACTGCGGCAGTTTTTCTTTCGCTGCTCGAAGCTTTGACGCTCGCGCCCATGCGCTGCGCGGAATTTCTGGAAATCGGCGAACGCAAGTCTATGGTCGGCCGCTTCTATGAAAACAGCATGAAATCACTGGAGCGGGGTTATGCCAAGGGCGTGGCCTGGTCGATCCAGCATCGCATGCTTGTTTTAATCGGCGCGACTTTATTTTTCATCGCGTCGCTTTTTTTAGCCCCGCATATCCCCAAAGAATTGATGCCCGCGCAAGACCAGAGCATGTTTTTGGTGCGCATTCAAACTCCGATCGGTTCTTCGATTGAATATACGAGCGAGCGTTTTAAAGACGCGGAAAAGCTTTTGATGAAACATCCCGAGTTAAACCGCTACTATTCCGCGGTGGGCGGATTTGAGGGCGGAGAAGTCAACAGCGGTAATATTTTCGTGAACATGAAACAGCCCAAAGAGCGCCCGTTCAATAAAGAAAAAGGCCGCCGGCTGACGCAGGAAGATTTTATGAATGTGGTGCGCGAAGAATTTTCAAAAGTCCCCGGTGTTTCGCGCGTGATGATTCAGGATTTGTCGATGCGTGGCTTCGCTGCGAAACGCGGTTTTCCGATTGAGTTTACGATTCGCGGACCGCAATGGGAAAAACTGGGCGCGTCCGCGTTGTTAATACAGGCTGAAATGAAAAAGAGCGCGTTTTTTACCGATGTGGACGTGGATTATGACGTGGACATGCCCGAAGTCCGTATTTATCCCGACCGGCAAAAGGCATTTGACCGCGGGGTAAGCGTAGAAACAGTTGCCAATACAATCAACGCGGCCGTGGGCGGCCAGCCCATCGCGAAATATACGCAAGGCAGCCGCCGGTATGATATTCGCGTCAAACTGGAAGCGAAGCAGCGCATGAAGGCGAGCGATATTGAAAAATTAATGGTTTGGAATAACCGCGGCGAACAGGTTTTGATTAAAGATGTGGTCACCATCGAAAATAAACCCAGTTTGCTTTCGATTTCACGCACTAACCGCGAGCGCGCCATCGGTGTTTTCGCGAATGTCGCGGCTCCAAAATCACAGGCGGACGCGATTAATGAGGCGCGCGAACTTTCCAAAAAGATTTTGCCGGAAGGTTATCACGCTGTTTTCAGCGGCACGAGCGAAACCTTCAAAGAGTCTTTTATTAGCTTATTTATCGCGCTCGCGCTCGGAATCTTGGTTTCGTATATGATTTTGGCTTCGCAGTTTAATCACATTATTCATCCTGTTACGGTATTGCTCGCGCTGCCATTCAGTATTTCCGGCGCTTTAATGGGTTTATTTATTTCAAATCAATCGCTCAATATGTTCAGCTTCATCGGCATTTTGCTTTTGATGGGAATTGTAAAAAAGAATTCCATTTTGCTGGTTGATTTTACGAACCAAATGCGTGAACAGGGAATGAGTACGATTGATGCTTTGAAAACCGCGTGCCCCGTTCGTCTTCGTCCAATTCTCATGACTTCAATCGCAACAATTGCGGCCGCGGTTCCGCCTGCGTTGGCGCTTGGCCCCGGCGCTGAAACACGCATTCCGATGGCTGTTGCGGTAATCGGCGGCGTAATTGTTTCGACCGTGCTGACACTGTTTGTTGTGCCGGCGGCATACCTTACTTTTGATCCCATCGAAGAATGGATGAGCAAGATTCGCAAAAGATAGACTGACGACCAAAGACTTTGAACCCCCGAGGTGTTGCTGCTCCTCGGGGGTTTTCTTTTGGTTGGGTTGAGCGCTTTTCTGTCATCCATGCGCCTGTCCGCCTCTGGAGGAAAAGCAGGGATCTTGTCCTTCCTTGTCCCTGACTTGATTAGGGACCTTAGCGGGAATCTCGTGGTTGGTTAATCCATTCTTTCAACCTGCTCAGACAGTCCTCGGCTTCGCCTGCGGAACTCGCATTTTGAAAGAATGGATTAACCCACACTCTGCAAGGTGGGGTGGAGGCAATTATCGGAGAAGCTGGGCTGTGTCCTCTGGATTGCTCGAAGGCGCTTTAATTTTATCTGCTGCTACCGACCTCGAACTTCAATTTATCTTCCCGTCATATGGTTTTCCGCGATTCCACGCGAATCGCAAAAAGCCCAACTTGTCATTCCTTGTCCCTGACTTGATCAGGGACCTTAGCGGGAATCCAGTCTTTGAGGCGGCACACCCGGGAGTAAATTTCTATATATGAAATATAATTATATTAATATATAATAATTACATATTTTACTAATTGAGTAACGCTTGACGTTAATAACGCACCGCGTTAATATTTATATGATTCAAAGTTTTAAATCAAAAGCAACGGAAGATATTTATCACGGAATCGTAAGCCGCGATGCACTGAAAGTCCCCCAAGTTATTTGGGCCGCTGCTTGGCGCAAGTTGGATATGTTGAATTCAGCGGTGAAACTTCAGGATTTACGTTCGCCGCCTGCGAACCGGCTTGAAGCGTTAAAAGGCAATTTAAAAGGAAGATTTAGCATCAGGATCAATCAACAGTATCGTTTGGTGTTTAGATTTTATGATGGACACGCGTATGACGTAGAAATTGCAGATTACCATTAAGGGGATAATGTGATACCTAAAAACAGAAAACCGGTTCATCCGGGCGCAATTTTGGAAGAAGAGTTTTTGAAGCCGCTTGCTCTGACGCAATACCGGCTTGCGAAAGAAATTCATGTGCCCGCGAGGCGCATTAATGAAATTATACTCCTCAAACGCGCCGTTTCCGCGGATACAGCTTTGCGGTTGTCGCGTTATTTTGGTAATACCGCTCAATTTTGGATCAATCTTCAAATGCAATATGATTTAGGTTGTGAGCAAGAGCGGGTGGGAAAAGAGATTTTTCTTAAAATCAAACCCCGCGAAGCTGCATAGTCTAGAGCACAGACAATAGACTAAAGACTAACGACTAACGATCAAAGACTTTGAACCCCGAGGTGCGGCTTGCATCGGGGGTTTTCTTTTGGTTTTTTTCTGTCATTTCCGACTTGATCGGGAATCTCGTGGTTGGTTAATCCATTCTTTCAACCTGCTCAGACAGTCCTCGGCTTCGCCTGCGGAACTCGCATTTTGAAAGAATGGATTAACCCTCTCTCTGCAAAGTGGGGTGGTGGCAATTATCAGAGAAGCTGGGCTGCATTTACTAAATACCTCGAAGACACATTTATTTTATTAACTACTTCCGCCCTCGAATTTCAATCTATCTTCCCGTCATATGGTTTTCCGCGATTCCTCGCGAATCGCGAAAAACCCCGCTTGTCATTCCTCGTCCCTGACTTGATCATGGACCTTAGCGGGAATCCAGTTCTTGGTTCGTGCTCTATTAAGGTCTATACTTTCTGCGCATCCAAATCTGTCACTTTTAAATGTTTCGAGGTCTGTTGAGGTAGAGATTTGTGGCGATAGAAATCAACGAAACAGGGGTTGTTCTTTTTGGAAAAATGAGACCCTGGGAAAAAATAGAAATTGTTGGCAAGCAGCATCGCAGATGGTGGGATATTAATGGCGGGCAATGGTCCGAATATTATATTCAATGCCAAGGTGATGCCAATCGGGTAGAAATAATTTCTACTTGGACAATGGATATGTTTGTTTCATCCGAGGTTTATACGAAAATTGAGGAACTTCTTAGTTATGCCCTCAAATATCCGCATATCAGATTTGAGGAGAGGTGCTTTTTAGTAAGAACTAAAGAGTGGGAAGTTGGCGCTGAACTAAAGGCTTTGGCCTACTACCAAAGCGATGAAGTGAAAAAAATTCGAGATGACGCTGAAAGCAAGGTTCCACAAATCTTTTTAACAATAGTAGGGCTGACTCTCTTGACCTTGGTAATTATTGTTGTTCTGTATTTTATGGTTAAAAATGGAGTGATTCCTAACTTTTTTAAATAACACCGTTTAACGTATTTTTAAAATCGAAATATCAAACAGGAGCTGTAATGAAAAAAAGAGTTCATTTTTTTCTATCCCTTATTGTTTTAGCCACGGTTATCTCATGTGCCGGAACTAAGCCAGCGCTAATCAATGGAAATAATGTAAGTAACCCTACGATGGGCTCTAATGGCTATCGATTTCAGGTGCCAGAAGGATTTGTTTATCAGAGTCGAACGCAGGCGGTCCAATCTTCGGACATTGCTGATATGGCAATTAAAGATTTTTATCAAAGACTTCCTTTTAGTGATGGTCAAAATATTGTTGGCGGGGAGGCCTTGGCTTTTAAGCAAGGCAGGCAGAGTCTTTTTTTCTCTGTATCCTTTCTCGCTGTGCCCCAAATTGATGGGGCCCAAAAAGAAATGCTCCTTAACATGATGAAAGGTTTGATAACTAGCGATGGAACCATATCTTGTTCTTCAAAAAATGGATCTGAGGTAGTTCGTGTCAACGGGCAAGACGCTGTTTTGGTTGAATGTCGAGATAAAAAAACTTCTGCAGTGTTCGAAACTTATTTCTTTTTTGGTGATATCAATGAAGTGTTCATGCTTTCCGGGTTAGCTCCGGTATCGGAAAAAGAAACGATGAAGCAAATTGTGAAAACAGTTTTGGAAACCGTCAAAGTTTAATGAATGCGAAGCCGGCCGTTGTTTGGGGCGGCAAGCCTGTCCGGCGGTGAGGGTATAAGCCTAACCGCGGTTAAGTAATATGTGGATCAAGGTCACTAAAATTGGGAATGTGCTGACAAATACGGGTTTAGCCGTTGAGGTTGAAGGCCGGGCGGTTGCTTTATATAAGGTAGACGGTCAAGTCTACGCAATAGACGGGATATGCCCTCATGCGGGCGGGCCCTTAGCGGAAGGGAGCCTGAACGGCTGTTTGGCGATGTGTCCGTGGCATGGCTGGGAGTTTGACGTAAAAACGGGCAAATGTGATTTTAACCCGGAGATCGCGGTTAAAACTTTCCCTGTAAAAGAAGATAAAGGCGAAATTTATATCAGCTTATAACACAGAGCTTAAGGCTAAAAGCCATGATCGAGAGCGAAAAACGGTTCAGACCGCTCAAAAGTTTCGAGGTATGGTTTTGAGATTTAAGATGTAAGTTTTAAGCTTTTTTGGGTTTGAATTTTGGGCCGAACTACGATAAACTGCCGCTTCTTATGTCACCCACAAATCTGAAAAGCAAGCCCTCTACGGAAGAACTTCAAGCGATCGCGAAACGCGTTCGCCGCCATATTATTACGCAGACTCACTGCGCCACGAACGGTCATCCGGGCGGTTCGCTTTCAGTCACGGAAATTCTTGTTGCGCTTTATTTTCATGCCGCGCGTTTTGATCCAAAGAATCCAAGTTGGCCGGACCGTGACCGTGTTATTTTGAGCAAAGGCCACGCTTGCCCCGCGCTTTATGCGGTAATGGCGGAAGCCGGATATTTTGATGTGTCGCTTTTAAAAACTTTCCGCAAGATCGGCAGTCCGCTGCAAGGCCATCCCGACCGCCGCAAACTTCCGGGCATCGAAGCTTCAACCGGTTCTTTGGGGCAGGGACTTTCAATCGCAATCGGCCACGCGCTTGCCGCGAACCTCGATAAAAAAGATTACATTACATACTGTGTGATTTCAGACGGTGAATCCAACGAAGGCCAGATTTGGGAAGCGGCAATGATGGCCGGCCACCGCAAAATGAATAATATCATTGCAATCTTGGACGCAAATAAATATCAATTGGATGATTCGACAAAAAGCATTTGCGACATGGAACCTTTTGCCGATAAATGGAAAGCGTTTCACTGGGAAGTCAAAGAAATCGACGGACATAATATGCAGCAGGTTGTCGACGCACTAGATTGGGCGAAAACCGTGAAGAATAAACCGGTCATGATCGTGGCGCATACGGTTAAAGGCAAAGGCGTTTCTTTTATGGAAAATAATAATGGGTTTCACGGTGTTGCGCCGAATGATGATGAGTGCAAACTTGCTATGAAAGAGTTGGAATAATGGGAAAATCCGGTTGTGCCGTAGGCACAGAGGCAAAATAACATGGGCAAAAGAACTTTCGGCAAAGCAACACGCGACGCATATGGCGAAACTTTGGTTGAGCTCGGCAAAGAAAACCCGAACATTGTTGTTCTGGACGCCGACCTTTCGAAATCCACCAAGACACACAAATTTGGCGATGTTTTCCCCGACCGCTTTTTTAATGTCGGTATTCAGGAAGCTAATCTTGTCGGCGTGGCTTCCGGGCTTGCGGCTTGCGGAAAAATTCCTTTCATTTCTTCCTTCGCGTCTTTCTTGGTTTGCAAAGGTTATGACCAAATGCGGATGGCCGTTGCTTTTTCCGAGCTGAACGTAAAAATGGTCGCTTCACACGGCGGGATTTCAGTCGGTGAGGATGGCGCGTCGCAAATGAGCATTGAAGATATCGCTTTGATGGCGACTTTACCCGGCGTGGCTGTGATTAACCCCGCCGACGAATTGTCCGGTCGCGCTTTGATCCGCGCTACTGCCGCGCATAACGGGCCTGTTTATGTCCGCACCGGCCGCCCCAAGACTCCGACGGTTTATACAACCCCGCGCAAATTTGAAATCGGTAAAGGTGTGCTTGTGCGCGAAGGCAAAGACCTGACGATTGTCGCCAACGGCCTTTTGGTCGCGGAGGCTTTGGATGCCGCTGAAACTCTTGCCGCACAGGGAATTCAAGCCGGCGTGATTGATATGCACACAGTTAAACCACTCGATCATGCTTTGCTTTTACAGGAAGCCAAGAAAACCGGCAAAATGGTTGTCTGCGAAGAACATTCCATCTGGGGCGGGCTTTGCGCCGCGGTTTCAACTTATCTTTCATCCGTTCATCCCTGCAAAATGAGTTATGTCGCGATTCAAGATACTTACGCTGAAT
>JAYSWD010000017.1:0-8309 GCA_043718225.1 Candidatus Omnitrophota bacterium | reverse complement strand
TTCAACGGGCGCGCTGAATTGATAATCCAATTTAATTTGATTCATTTAAGCTCAATTGCTACGGGACAATGATCGGAACCGAGAACGCTTGTCAGGTTATAAGCTTTGGTTACATCCGGTAAAAGTTCTTTTGTCACAAAATGATAATCGATTCTCCAGCCTACATTTCTTTCGCGCGCGAAACTTTTCATATCCCACCAGGTGTATTGATTCGGTTCCTGAACAAATTCACGAAAAACATCGACATGCCCCGCCTTAACCCATTCATCCAGCCAGGCGCGCTCACTGGGTAAAAAACCCGACACATTCGCATTTTCCTTGGGGCGCGCAAGATCAATTTCCTTATGCGCCGTATTGTAATCGCCGGAAATAATTAAGCGCGGCTGTTTCTTTTTGAGTTTTTTAATATATTTCATCGTTTCCGCGTAAAAATCCATTTTATACTGAAGGCGTTCTTCGCGCGCTTTACCGTTAGGAAAATAAATCGAAAGAAAACTGAAATCGTCATAATCGGCTTGAATTACACGTCCTTCGGAATCAAACCTGGAACCTTCATAGCCGAAGCTGACATTGTTCGGCTTTTGTTTTGAAAAAATCGCGACGCCGCTATAGCCCTTGCGCTCGCATTTACTCCAATAGGTGTTGTAACCGGAAGGATGCATTAAAAATACGTCAAGCTGGTCGGAAGAAGCTTTTGTTTCCTGCAAGCCTAATATATCGGGCGATTCTTTTGCGAGCCAATCCAAAAATCCTTTTTTTTGAACAGCGCGTACCCCGTTGACATTCCACGATAATATTTTCATGTAAACCCTTTTTTATAAGAGCAGGCATTGTAGCAAAAGAAGCCTTTTTATGCACTTCAAGGAGTCGATTTTTCCTGTATAATTTTCAAATGCCTCAAAAAATGACTTGGATTGTTTTTTTCTTTTGCTGCGCTGCTTTTTTTTTATCGCCGCATCTGCCGGCTCAAGACAATTATGTTCGTTTTCAAAACGCCGACTTTCCCACTTATGAAGAATTAAAAACTCTTTCTTTAAAGCCGCATCCCGGCGGCCCGCTAGAAGATAAAGTTCTGAGGTTTTTTAATACGCCGATCATCAGCAACGAAGCTTATTATGCGGGCGCCAAACCTTTTTTGCCCTCAGATCCCCGCATCGGAAAATTTTTGCGTGTCGTCACGTGGAATATCGAAAAATCCTTCGAAATGCCGCGCGTAATTGAAATGATGACGAACCGCTCAAAAATCAACGAAATGGTTGATCCCGCGGAAGCGCCTCAAGGGTCAGAACAGCTAAAAACTGTTTTGCAACAGCGCGAACGGCTTGAAAATGTGGATATTTTTGTTTTGCAGGAAATCGAAATCGGCATGAAGCGTTCTCATTATTTGGACGCCGCGCGGGAAATGGCGCAAGCACTCAAAATGAACTACGCTTACGCGCCGCAATATCTGGAAATTGACCCGGTTCGCGTCGGTACGGAAAAATTGCTTTTAGACGATGGCACGGACGACAAAGAAGCGCAGGATTTTTATAACGAAGATCCGGCTAAATTTAAAGGCGTTTTTGGTTCCGCAGTGCTTTCGCGTTACCCCATTAAGCATGTCGAATCTTTTCCGCTCGAAAATCAAGGCTACGATTGGTATGGCATGGAGCAAAACTCTCTTTCATTTCTTGAAAAAGCACGTCGTTTCGGCACAAAAACAACTTTTAAGAATGAAATTACACGCGAAATGAAGGTTGGTGGCCGCGGTTTTTTTCGCGTCGATCTGGAAGTTCCGGGCTTGCCGGATAATACGCTGACCATTATCAATATTCACACAGAAATCAAATGCCTGCCAAAGGAGCGTGCGCGTCAAATAAAAGAGATTTTGGAGCGCATCAAAAACATTAAAAATCCCGTGATCATGCTCGGTGATTTTAACGCCGCCCCGGGAGATATCAGCCCCACTTCAGTCACGCGCGTTCTCAAACGCACCGCTAAAAACCCCACTACCTGGCTTTCGCTCGGAATTTCTTATGTCACGCCTCAAGGGCTTTTGATTAACACGACACGCGGCGTTTCGAATATAACAAAAAACTTTAATGATCCTTTCGCGCGCAGTGTTAAAGTCATCGCGCCGAACGCACTCAAACAAATGTTTGACCCTATCAAGGATTTTCGTTTTGAAGACGGCACGGCTTTCGACTTCCGCGGAGACAAAAACCGCAGCATTAACGGGAAAAATGAAATGCTCGCTAATTCGAATGAGCGCGGATTTAAAGGCTTTAAAACTTCTTTCCGTTTCAAACGCCCGCTTGGAATTGTCGGAAAATTCAGGCTGGATTGGGTTTTTGTGAAATCCGGCCTTCTCTATTCAAACCGGGACCATAACGCCCCTTATAAACTTGCTCCCCATTTTGGGGAAACCATGGAGGAGCTTAACACCTCTCTCAAGCACCCCCTCTCGGATCATCATCCTAGCGTGATCGATCTTCCCTTCGAAGAACCCCGCTTCTAGCAAGTCGCTGAAAAAAGCCATCCGCTGCGTTGCAAGCTTCCGTCGATTGCTTGCGAATCGACCAAGTATCGCCGTTTGTGCGGCGTATCAGCCACATACGCCTCCGTAAGCGCTCGCTCGCGCCTTGTGGCTAATCTTTTTTGAGCGCTTGCCCAATCTTTTATTCCTAATACAGACTAAGCCTGCCTGGCGGCAGGCAGGGACCAACGACTGAAGAATAACTACTTCCTAGCTTTGAAAACTATTTCTTTTTTGGGGGCGGCACATTTCGCTTTTGAGGCGGCTGCGCGGGTGGTTGTTGAGGCCGGTTTTGATTTTCTGGTTTGCGCTGACTCGGCTGAATCATTTGATTTCCATTGCGCGGCGGCATACCCGGCAAGTTTCGCTGATCTACAGGCCTTGGAACCAAGCCTTCTTTAGCTTTAGTCCCGGGCATTTGTGGTACATCCCTATTTTGAATGAGGTTCGGCGAATTATTTAGTGGTTCCAAAGGTTTAAAAGTATTCGGCTGAATAGGAAGCTTTTCACCTTTTGCTCCGCCCGGACCGTTACCGGCACCCGGGCCGCCGGGACCTTGCGGGCCATTTTTTGTTTCATCTTTTGCTTTTTTCTCCGAAATTCGTTTACGCTCGCCCGCGACTTCCTTTTTAAATTTTTTACCGCGCTGAATTCTATCCGTAGTTAATTTTTGAATGAATTTCTGATCAGGAATTTGCCCGCGCGCAAAAGAAAGCTGTCGTCCTTCCGTAATTTTCACGGCCTCGCCGCCCGCTACGGGTTTAAGTTCAACCGCGGAAGATTTTTTATCATTGTCATCGTCATAAGTCATCGCGGAAAATTCTCCTGACGCTTCACTGTATTCCACTTCAAATTGAGTTCCACGCACCGCCGCAACGGCCGCCGGAGTGGTCACTTCCCAGGTGCTGCCTTCCGCCAAACCATCCACCGAACTAAAAACCGAACCGTTTTTCAAGCGAATCGAAACCGGCTTGATACTCGTAAAAACCGCTTCACTGCCGGAGGGAATTGAAACCGTATTCAGCCTGCGCTCATCAAAACTAATCGAAAGACTCGCACCTTTTTCCGTGAAAATGCGGTCGCCCATTTGAATTTCGTCGCCGATTTTTAATTCCGCTTCCTTGGGAGAGCTGCTTTTCGTAATCACCGCCGTGCCGCTTAATTTGTAGACAACCACTTTTTGATCGGCGCTCACCGTCGTCAACGATTCCACCGCCTTGACCGCCCCGCCCTTCCCCGAATCATAAAATGCAAACAAGGGGGCTGAAGCTCCACAAACTAAAACTACCGATAAAAGACAGTATTTGAAGATTCTTCGCATGGCCTGCATTTTAACCAATCAAACATAATGGTCTATGAGAAAAGTTTTAGAAGAGACACGTGAAAATGCAATATTGATTTATAATCATATTTATATATAATATATTTATATTGACAATGTGTTTACTTTAGGATACACTCATGTTAGAAGAGTTGTTCGTTATCAATCTGCCAATTCCAAAGTTCCTTTTAAGGAATGGATTGATTATTTGGATATCAAAACACGCAACAGAATTGAGACGCGAGTTGACCGATTGGCTGGTGGTAATGCCGGAGACTATCGTTCTGTTGGCGGCGGTATTTTTGAAATGCGCCTCCATTTTGGGCCGGGTTATCGTATTTATTATGCTTATGATGGTTTTGAAATTGTTCTGTTACTTTTAGGCGGCGATAAATCAACACAGGCGGATGACATATGGAAAGCAAAAATTTTTTGGCAAGATCATCAAAAGAGAAAGTAGTCCCTCCATCTGTAGACCACTATGAATGCCTGAAGGAGGAGCTTCGAAGAAGCCCTGAGGAAGCTGCGGAGTATTTAAATGCGGCTATGGAAGAAAAAGATTTAAGGCTTTTTTTGTTTGCGCTCAAAAATGTTTTGGAGGCTTATGGCGGCATTACAAAATTCTCGCGTAAAACCAAACTCGGCCGTGTGAGTATTTACAAAATGCTTTCCAAGAAAGGAAATCCCGGATTCATGAACGTCCTCGCGCTTCTCTCCTGCGCCGGAATTACGCTTCGGGCAGTCCCGAAAGCAAAGACCCGAGACAAGCGACACGAGACTGGAGATTAAGGTCATGAAAAACCAAGAATCAAAAAAAATGTACAAAAAAATACTGGGTTTTAAAACTTACTACTCCGACGAAGACAATGGCTTCGTAACCGAAATGGGGAAAATTACGGTTGTTCACTTAGGCCGGCCCGAGGACTCCGTGATCGAAGAGCGTATCCGGGAAATCATACGCGAGCAGGAACATGGTGAAGACTTTGACGATAATTGCCCACTATGCCAAGAGATGAGAAAGCAACCACACACTATCACTTATTTTGAGCCGGGCTGGGACGAAGAAGAAAACGAAAATTTTGAAGCGAATTGATTTTTCATTCCCGCGATTTGTGGTGAGCATAGTCGAACCAAGGCGGGAATCGGCACCTTTTTCTGCTGAATCCATCCCCGGTCTTTTTGCGGGGTTGCATTTAATCAATAACTAGTATACAATGTAATACAGATGAAAGTTTTTTACAGCAAGCTGGTTTATAAAAAAGCTGAGCGGCACAAAATCCCCCTTGAGATTTGGCAGGATTTTAGAGACGCGTTTGAGGCTTTGTCGACACATCGAAACTTTCGTCTTTTTGATATTAAAAAATTGGTAAACAAAGGTGTTCATGCTTACTACCGCATGCGCATCCGTAATTATCGGGCTATTTTTAGAATGGGTACAGAAATTTATGTTGAAGACATTGGGCCAAGAGGGGAGATTTACAAATGAGCATTAAAACAGTTAGGTTTAATAAAGAAGAAGCGCGTAAGTTGAAACGGCTTTTATCTTACTATCGTTCCGATTTTTCAACCTGTGTGAAGGGTTTGATTGACGAAAAGATCGAAGACTTGGCGGATCTTGGCATGATTCAGAAAATGAAAGAAGGCCGCACCCGCGAAGATTATTACAGCGCCAAAGAAATCGATGCGCTATTTAAGCATCGCAGCAAATAGCCGACGGCAAAAACTAACCCTTCGACTCCGCTCAGGGCAGGCGACTTAACCCCTCCCCGCCGCCTGCCGGTAGGCAGGGACGCCGTCCCGTTTTGTAAATCCTATTCTAGACTAAACCTGCCTGCCGGCAGGCAGGAATCAATGACTGACGACTAACGACTTAACCCGCGTCCTCGCTGGACGGCATCCCGTCTTTCGTCTTTTTTCCCTCCGGACGTATCCCATGCTCTTCGTAAAAATCTGTCATCTCAGTGACGCAGCGTTTAAACACTTCGCCGCCCTCAGAGTTTAATCCCAAAGCTTTATCAACGCCGTGGTCAATTCCATCTCGAAAACCATCCATGTATCCCTCTTCATGCGCTTCGCGATGAACAAGCTTGCTAACAATCCATATAAGCCCTGCCAGAAAAAAATATTTCCAGCTTTTAGAAAAGCATAACGCAATAAACAAAACTATCGCGAGTCCGTAGTAAACTTTATTTGGAATAACCCAAAGAACTTCCTTCGTCCACTTTTTATAGTCAGAACGAATTTTTTCCCATTCGTTTGCGGATGGACCGCCCTGCATATTTCGATATTCATTAATAGTAAGCCCTTTATCAGTAGCTTTTTTTTTATCTGTCATAACAAACCTCTAATTTAATGGTCATTTTTGCCGTTGCTATAATCAAATTTATCAACCCCCTAAACAAAATTCTTCCAACATCTAAACGCACCGGAATCTTTTTAATGCCACCTATCTCTGCCGCTCTAAAAATAGCGGCGAAAATTCCTCATGTCTATTTTGTATTTCTCCATTCAACACTTTGTACTTCATTAAAATTTAAAGTAGGATTTACGCTTCGCCCAATCTCTTTCTTTAAAATATTACAAAACAATTTAAATAGCGGAACAACAGCTACCGTAACTGCGTTTTCGCTCTCGCAAATAATTGCTCTGTCTTGTCGACCAAACATTGCGACTTCACTCTGGTCAGTTTTCATAAAATAATTGTGTGCCAATCCGTTTCTTAAAAAGTTATATAGAGAAGTACTTCTTCCAAGAAATATAAGCTTTTTTTCTAAAAGCTCTTTTTGAACCCCCATTTTTTCAAGAAATTTTAAGAAGCACTTTTCCCCATTTACTTTGTAATTACCATTAAAACAAATATTGCGCCCGCACACTTCTATATAACAAGCAAGCCCTAACAATGCCAAATAATTTGATCGCGCTCGAATACTTTGCCACAAATCATTAATCATGCCGCTATATGGCCATGGCAATTTCTTAATAAGCTGATTAACCCATTTTATTTCGATGCTTTGAGATAGCTCTAACTGAAATTCTTTTTTATTCATAAAAATAATTTGCTCAAAATGGTTCAGATGCTAGGCGCAAGCGAGCAATCGAGGGAGGCGTACTGAAACGTACGTTGACCGAAGATTGTGAGCGGCAACGACGCGGATGGATTATTTTCAGCAAATTATCTCACTTGGAAATAATTTCTAACGCCCGATCAGGATGATCGCACATAATAACCACACATCCCCCATCCTGCGATTTAGTCGAAGTGCAGTAAAGGTAATAAATATTAATATCCGCTTCAGCGAGAGATTGGCAGATACGCATCAATGCGCCTTTCGACGTTGAAATATCAGCAACAACGACATCCTGCTCGGAAACGTAATACTCTTCCTTCTCGAGCAGCAAAACGGCTTTCATCGGGTTATTCACAACACAACGCACAAGCGTATTGTCGGTTGTGTCGTGCAAAGCCATCGCGAGAATATTAATATCGTTGTCGGAAAGAACGTAGCAGAGGCGCGCGAGTGAGCCGGGCCGGTTCGGAACAAAAATCGAAATTTGTTTTTGAATAGGCATTTTAAGCGTGAATCGTGGTTCGTGATTCGTGATTCGAAAATAAGCGCTTCATAAGTAGAGATTCTAAAATAGGCATAAAAGAAATTATACTAGCGCTTCCTTTAAATTCAAACGGCTTTCGCCGTTTGAAACTGAATACTCAGCGCTGTGTCGCGCCTCCTAGGTAAATCGGGTGCGGCGAGGGAACAAAGAACAAAGGACAAGGAACAAAGTTGGAAGGCAAAAGCCCTATTCACGATCCGAGTCTAGTCGAGGATCGTCGAACCATACAGTAAGACGCTTTCCTGCAAGCAGTTATTTTTCGCTTTTGTTAAAAGAACAGGCATAAACAGGGTAAATCAGCTCAATATACGCGCGAGAATGGTTTGCGCGCGCGACAAATGTGCCTTCGCAACCACAACGCCAAAGGCTCTTGGGATGTTTCCCTGGCTGTCGCGCTTACCTTGCTCGAAGGCAATAAAGTTTACGTTTTCTTCGCCCAGCCGCATGCGCAAGGCATTGAGGTCTTCCAAAGAATCCGTTTCATAAAGCTGCGACCATATTTCTCCCGGAGAAGTTTTAGCGGCAAACCGCGATAACAATAAAGGCTTATGCGCCGCCGTCTTTCTTGTTTTCAAAAAAGTCATCGCCGCCCAAACAATCAAGCCCATTAATAAAATGAAAACAACCCATGCTCGAATCATGCGGAAATTATATAGCGTGCCGCGTTCAGCGTACAGCGTACAGAAACCGAGGAAGCTATTAACGTTTGCCGAGTCTCGTCGAGGCAAATAATCTGTAAAACGAACAGAATCTTAGTTCCATAGGCGCTCCCCCCATTTGTCCTACAGATTGAAAGTAGAATTTTCTAGGGTTTGTTTGTTGTCTTGATCCTGAAATTGTTTGGCGAACGCTTGGGGAGTA
>JAYSWD010000160.1:0-32871 GCA_043718225.1 Candidatus Omnitrophota bacterium | reverse complement strand
CGCGAGCTCTTGGGCCAGTACCAGCTTACTTTCGACCCCGATCATTACCGCAAATGCGATTACTTTTTTGAAGAAGACGGTTATTTGAAAATGCTCGATATGATTCAGCAGACGGAAAAACTGCCGCGCGCGATTATCTGCGTTAATGATGATATCGCGATCGGCGCCATCCGCGCGCTGAAAGAAAACTGGATACGCGTTCCCGACCAGGTTGCCGTCATTGGCTATGACGGTATCCGCAAAGGGAAATACACCGAGCCGTCTCTGACAACAGTAGGTCAGCCTCTCGAATTGATGGGACGCGAAATGGTGCGGATATTGATGCAGCAAATAGAAGCGCATTCGCTTGAGCCCATCACCCGAGTAGTTTCCCCTGAATTGATCATCCGCAAGTCCTGCTAGGTTCTTTTTCTTAGCATCATTAAGAAGTTTCTGTCATTCCCGCGCAAGCGGGAATCCAGTTTCTTTCTAAACTCCCGGAATTCGGCGCACTGATTTCCGGGAGTTGTGTCGGTTACTCAAATTAAAAATCTTCGTCTGCTCAGACATCCAAAGCTTCGCTTGTAACTCGCATACGAAGAGCTTTAATTTGAGCCTCGCGCAAAGTGGGTGGGGGGCAATAAGCGGAGAAACTAGCTGAGCTGCCGGCTTATTCGAAGGTTCTTCATCTCATCTCGTTCTATCTTCCTCGAATCTTTATGTAGTTTCCCGTTATATGGTTTTCCGCGATTCCACGTCAATCGCGAAAAGCCCCCAAGGAAAACTCCAGGGGTTGAGATGGTTCATTACATTTCTGGAATGGCGTCGCTGCGGTGATTGCGCTCTTTGGGTTTTTCTTTGTAGCAATGCGGGCAGTGTTTGGGCGCATGGTAATGCGGGGATTTTTGTTCATCAGCGGAAAGAATGGCCTGGCAGTTAAAGCACATCGCGTCTCCCGTCGGTTTTAATTTTTCATTGAGCGCAACGCGCTGATCAAAAACGAAACATCCGCCTTCAAAATAACCGCGGCCCATTTTTTCAAAATAATTTAAAATTCCGCCGTCCAATTGATAAACCTCGCGAAACCCTTTTTTAAGCATGAGCGGCGCGGCCTTTTCGCAGCGGATGCCGCCGGTGCAGAAAGTCACAACCGGAACGTCTTTCCATTTTTCCGGCGTTTTTTCGAGGTCTTTTTCAAAATCTGAAAAGTGCCTTGTTCCGAGGTGCAGTGCGTCTTTGAACTTTCCAAGCTGGTACTCATAATCATTACGAGTATCGAGCAATACCATTTTTTTTCCTGCCGCGATCCAACGGTGAAGTTCTTCGGGCGCAAGGTGTGGAGCGGAGTCCTTTGGAAGGTCGATAGGCGTTTTACCGGGTTCCGCAACGATCGCGGGCTTGACTTTGACCAGGGCGCGGGTAAAGGGCATTTTTTCCGAATAGCTGACCTTCAGGACCGGGCCGGGAATGCCGATAATTTTGAGCAGAAAATTCACGAAAGTGTCCACTTTTTCAGGAAAACCCGCAAAAGAGCCGTTGATGCCCTCTTGTGAAAGCAAAAGTGTGCCTTTGATGCCGAGTTGATGCATGTGGTCGCGCAATACGGTACGCGCCGGTTTTAAATCAAACGCCGGCTTGAAAAACTGATAGAAAGCGATATTTTTTATATTGGAAGTAGTCATGAAAACATTTTATCACAGCTATGTTTTTCCTCTGAGCCTTTGGCGCAACCGGATGATTTCAGCTCTGAGGCTGTGCCTCTACCGCGCACGCAACCATTATATGGTTTCTCTCTGCCTGCCGGCAGGCAGGTGCGCCATCCGCAACCGCACAATTTTCGCATTATTACTGATGATTGGATTGATGCCAATGCCCGCACATGCGGAAGGTTTGCTGAGCAGGATTTTGTTTTTCCAGCGCAGCGCGGAAACTCCGGACCAAAAAGAACGAACCACAAAAGATTTGATGCGCGCGGCGATTGACCGCGCGGTTTTTGACGCGAGTCAGGTAAACGGTTTTTATCATGAGGCCGACCTGAAGATTCAAATTCCGGATCAAATTAAAAAAATCGAAGATCTTTCAAAAAAACTGAAGGTCGGTTTTTTTTGGCATGATATTGAATTGGGCTTGAATCGCGCCGCTGAAAAAGCCGCGCCCAAAGCCGGCGTTTTGATGAGAAGCGCGCTTGAAGATCTTGAGTTTGAACAGGACCCGGAGAAAATTTTGCGGGCAGAAGGTTCGCTGATTCCTTATTTCCGCCGAAAAATGGAAGAGCGGCTGCGTGTGGATTTTAAAAGAGAAATTGAAAGGTCGGTGGGCGGGGAGAACGCGCTGGCCGGTTATGTCGAAATAAAAAATCTTTACGCCGCGATTCCTTTTGTGAAAAACCCGGATCAGATTTTTGGACTCGAAGACGAAATTTCACGTAAAGCTCTTGACGGTATTTTTTCAAGAATTAAAGAAGAAGAAAGCCGGCTGCGGACAGTATCTTCCGCCCGCTAGAACATAAAAGGAATTATGAATTACGATTTGTTTTTGGAAGAATTAAAAAAGACGCCTTGCCAGGAACTGCGCAGCACGGACCCCGAGTTTTTTGAGGTGGTGGTTAAAACTTCGGATTTGCCCAGGGTGCATACTATTTTAGAAACTTTTTTTGGAAAACCCATGAAACCCACAGGCGCGAAACCTTCTGATGAAGCCAAAAAAAAGACAGAAGCTTACGGCGGAATCCGCGATGACCAGACGCTTTACTATCTTGAGGCGGAGGAATTGTATTATTACTCATTGATGTGGCCTTGGGCTAATGGGCAATCTGTTACCGTCAAAGTCATCCGCGCCGCGTGACAGGCTTCTGCCTGTCATTCCGGACTTGATCCGGAATCCTTAATTGAGATCTATCCAACTTTTGCGCTAAAAAAAAGAACCGAGCTCGCCTCAGGCAGTCCTCGTCGCTTTGCTCCTGCGGAACTCGGCGCGCTCAGTTCTTTTTTTGAGCGATCATCACAAGGTGGGGTGGGGCAATCATCAGAGAAACAAGGCTGAGGATGCCAACGCGATAGAGACGCAACCTTATCTTTCCCACCATAGCCCTCCAGGCCTTCATCGTAGTTTCCCCTTATATCTTTTTTTATCTCAACTAAGCCGAGATAAAAAAACGAATACGAACGTATTATTTTATAGAAATCCATTTTCTTGGTGCTGCTGAGCAGAACCAAGAAAAGGCATGATGGGAAGCTAGGCTGCTGAGGTTGAGAAAGCAGAGAACAGCAAGTTTCAATCCAAGCGCCTTCGATAAATTTGTATTTACCCCGTTGCTTCTCTGATTTTTGCTCCCAACCACTTTAGCGCGGCTGTCATCTGGAAAATAGTTTGAAAGGCGAGTTTGCCGCCATTCGGACGGCACTGTTTGAGCCGTTCAAATGTTTTTCAAATGAGCAGCCGCATAATGTTTTAAGAAGGTGTTTAGCAGATCAGTATTCTTTTTCTGAGACAAACATATATAATGTCCGCCTACTATATAGTTCATATTAACCAAGGCTTTTATGAAATTGTTACGAACCGCAGGCATCTCTTTGTTTGCCGCATTTATTTTTATTTTTTTATATTCCGGATGCTCGAAACCTGCCTCTGAGACAAACAAACCTTCTGCGCAAATTGAACATCCAACACGCGGCCCCGCGCATGCCGTGCTTTCAATCGAACAGTTTTCTGATTTTTATTGTACATATTGCAAACGGCAAGAATCGGTTTTAAAAAAAGTCGAAGCGGCTTATCCCGGCAAAATGCGTGTGACTTTCCGGCATCTTCCGATTTTAGGCGCGCCGGGAACCGGTTCTTTTCCGGTGCATGAAGCCTCGATGTGCGCGGCGGAGCAGGGGAAGTTTTGGGAGTTCCATGATTTTGTGTATGCATTAAATAAGAATGCCGACCTTGAAGAAGTCGTCCGTAAGATTAACCTGGAGCCATCCAAATTTAACGAATGTTTTAAAGCTAACCGTTACCGTGAATTTGTTTTGAATGACGCGGCTGAAGCGCAAAAGAGGGGCGTGAGCGGGACGCCCGCTTTTTTCCTGCGGGGCGAACTGGTTTCAGGGCTCCGTTCCTTTGATTATTTCGCGGAACAAATTGACCCTGAATTTGCCGCGAAAGCCGCGGCCGAAAGAAAAGCGGCTGAAGAAGAGTTTCTTAAAAAAGTTGATCAAAGCGATACCGACCGGCCTTCCGCGGGCCCCGAAAACGCGCTAATAACCATTACTGAGTACAGTGATTTTCACTGCCCTTTTTGTGTGCAGTTGACCGCAACATTAAAAAAGGTGATGGAGTCGTATCCGCAAGATGTGCGGCGAGTTTGGCGGCATTTTCCGTTGCCGATGCACCCGTCTTCGCCTTATGCGCATTTAGCTTCGGAATGCGCTCATAGCCAGGGACAATTTTGGAAATTCCACGAAATGATTTTTTCGGATCCGGGTGCCGCGCGTTCAAAGGCGGATATGCTGCGGATCGCTGATGTTATTAAACTGGATGCCGCGCAATTTCAATCTTGTTACGACGATTCTGCGACCAAAAATAAAATTGAAAACGATGTTTTGCTCGGCATGTATAAAAAGGTCGGTTCCACGCCCACCTTTTTTGTAAATGACGAAATGTTTGTCGGGGCGAAATCGTTTGAAGCTTTGAAAGCTGTTGTTGACCGCAAATTGGCGGAGTTAAAAGAATAGTCGGTAGATTGTGCGCCGGACAGGCGCTTTTAATTCATCCTCGGAACACGGCCTTGCCTGGATTCATTTATGTCTCTCGAGTTGGTTTTCGAAGCCGCTCAAATTTTTCTTGTCACTTATTCTTTTTTCATTAGAATGACCGCTCGCCTATGCCTATGTAGGGGTGGCGCCAAAACTTATTTTGAATTATTTCCGAGCTAAAGCGTCTGAGGAAGTAATTTGAGTGCTCGTAGGGTTTTACCCTATAGAACTGTTATGCGGCATCATCTAAGATAGTGCATATAATTTTTTTGCATTAGTTAACGTGATTTCATCAACTTAGGAGTCTTTCATGTTCAAGAAATTTTCGGCCTTCATTGCGCCGTTATTGATTCTCTCACTTGCTTTTCCTGTAAGCAGCTTCGCCTACGAAGTGCCGAAAGAAAGTTCTGATGCGGAATATTTTTACCTTTTTGGACCTGAGGGCGATCCACTCCGCGGAAAAGATGACTCCGAAATGTCACTTTTCGTTGATGTTCCCAAAGCTTCGACCGAAGCCGTAACAATCAGCGTTTATGATCCTGAGACATCTGGTAAAGTGGATGCCATCGGCGGATTCGGCAAACCGGTTGCTGATACAGAAACAATTTTTTCAGTTGAAGGCAGTGAAAGCCTCGCGTCACAAACTTTTGGCGCGGGTTCGACAGACAAAGACGGACAATGGGTTTCGCTCGGATCTTTTAAGCCCGAGCAAGGCCGTGAAGTCGGCGATTTCCGCCGTTTCCGCGTGCTTGTAAAAACAACCAAGGGCGATGACCAGAACTTGTTTAAGTTCAAGATCTCTCCGAACCATGCTGAAGCATTCAGCGAAAAATTTTATTTCCGTCTTCCTAAACCCGGTGATTCAATCGCTTTTGAACCCGCGGTAGGCGAAGGTACAACCAGTATCGTAGCGCGTAACTTTGACTTAGATGCTGACGGCGGAAGAGGCGTTTTAAAAGACGTCGCAACCGGCAAAAAGTATGACGTAGAAGATTCTTTGAGCGGACAATGGGCTGAAACTAAAATTGACCTTGGCAGCTCAGCAAGCCGTCGTCTTGATTATGTCGTAACTACGACTCATCAAACTCGCGGAAACGCGGGTGTTCAGTTTACAGACGCTAACGGCAGTGCGCTTCCGATTTATTTCAAGCGCGGCGGATACGTCGCTCCGGCAGTTGCGACTCCTGAACCGAGCGCATGTAATGTGTTTGAATTTGACGCCAGAGATTCTTATGACCAGAACAAAGACAAGATTACTTATCTTTGGGATTTCGGTGACGGCCAAACCAGCACAGATCCTGTTGTAACTCACGTTTTCGAAAAGGGCGGAAATTTTAATGTATCGCTGACTGTCAGCGACAATTCCGGCCTGCATTGCGAAACCAAAACCACTCAAACTCCGGTTCTTGTAAACACACCGCCGGTATGTAATTTGAGCGTTCCTCAAACCGCATGCGTGGGCCAGGCGCTTTCAATCAGCGGCGCGGGTTCATCTGACGGTGAAACAAAAGACATCGGCTATATGTGGAATTTTGGCGACGGAACCAGCGCGGAAGGTGCATCGGTTTCCAAGTCCTTTGAAAAGGGCGGCGTCTACAATGTTTCATTGAACGTAAACGACAATCAAAACACAGCTTGCTCCGCGGTTGCTTGCGGCGCGCAGATCAAAGTCAACAGCGCGCCCGTTGCGGTCGCGGGTGATGACGTTGCGCTTTGCTTGACCAGTCAGGCGGCTGAGTACGGCGTTACGTTCAACGGCAGCAAGTCTTATGATGCTGACAATGAAGGTTTGACTTATTCTTGGGATTTTGGCGACGGAACAACCGGTGAAGGCGCGAAGGTTAACCACGTTTACCAGCAAGCAGGCGAATATACAGCCCGTTTGACAGTAAGCGATGCGTCAGGCGCGGCTTGCGGTTCTTCAACTGATACGGTCCTTGTTCGCTTGAACAAGTCACCTGTGGTTGATGCAGGCCAGGATGTGTTTTCTTGCTCAGGTGGCGCGGTCAGCTTGGCTGCCAGCGGCCCCGACGGTGCGAAATACACTTGGAATTTTGGCGACGGCGAAACTGCCGAAGGCAAGACAGCCAGCCATAATTACGCAAAAGGCGGCTCTTATACAGCCACGGTAACTGTTGATGACGGTAAGGGTACACCCTGCTCGACATCGGTGGATGCGGTTAATGTACGTGTTAACTCCGCTCCGGTTGTGAAACTCAGCCAGGCGCAGAACGCATGTACGGGTGAAACTGTATCGCTCAGCACTGACGGTTCGGTTGACTCCGACGGCGACCGTTTGAAATATACTTGGAACTTCGGCGACGGTACAACCGTTGAAGGCGGTTCCGATATGTCACACGCTTATGCCAAAGGCGGCAATTACAATGTAACTGTGACCGCGAATGACGGCACGGGCGAATCATGCGGCGTGGGTTCAGCGACTACATCGGTGAATGTCAATACACCGCCGATGGCGAATGCCGGGCCGAACCTTGTATGCTGCACAGAAGAGCAGAGCAAGTTCGACGGTACGCAATCGTCTGATCCGGACGGCGACAAGCTAAGCTATCTTTGGAATTTCGGAGACGGCAGTACAGCTGAAGGCGCAACAGGACAACACGTGTACAGCAAGTTCGGCCAGTACAATGTTTCGTTGACTGTTGATGACGGTAAAGGAACGCATTGCTCGACGGCATCCTCCGGGTTTGTCGCGGATGTGAACGCGGGTCCGATTGCGTTAATTAAGGTTCGCGCGAAGAAATACGCGAAATAATTCGCGAATAGAAGTTAAGGGTGCGGGCAAAATGCCCGCACCCTTTCTATTTCAAAGCGAATTATTTTCCTTAAATTACGAATCTCAACGAGACTCGATTCGTAAACAAACAAAACGACAGGAGGCCTCATGAGTGGTTTGATCGGGTTGGTGATTTTGGTTCTCGACGTAATCGCGATTCTTGATATTTTTAAAAGCAGCCTGGATTCGGGCAAGAAAGCGCTTTGGATCGTGCTGATCCTTCTTTTGCCGATTTTGGGCTTAATTCTTTATTATCTTTTGGGTAAAAAGAAAAGCATCTGATCGTCTTTTGAATTCCAGCCCCCCTCATATTAAGTGAGGGGGGCTTTCTTTTTTTAAATGAGACCACAAGTTACGGGATGTAACTTGTATGGTCGAATTTATGCCGGGCATCCTCTAAGTAAAATAAAGAAGTGCCCGGCCTTTCAGATGAACTACGGCCTTATTTACTAAGGCAAACTCGGGGCGAATGGAATAGAATAGAAGCTCAATATTTGAATAGTTTTGATTTTTGCGCGTCTATTTCATGAGGTTTAATATTTTCATATGAAAAAAATTCTAATCGCTGTTTTGCTTATCGGATTATTGATTACCGCAGGTTTAGCTGTCTTCATTTTTACATTTGATTTGAACCGCTTTCGTCCGCAAATTGAAAAGCAGGCCGCGGCGGCTGTGGGGCATCCCGTAAAAATCGGGAATCTTTCTTTGACATGGCGCGGTGGAATCGCGGTGGAAGTAGATGGCGTTCAAATCTTAAGTAATGATGAGCCTGTTTTGAAACTTCAAAGAGCGGGAGCTGTTTTGCAGATCGCGCCGCTTTTGAGGCGCAGCATTCAAATCGGTTCTATTTTTCTGGACGGCGCGGATATGCGCATTTCAAAAAATGCCGCCGGGAAAGTCGTGATTCAAGGGCTGAGCCTGCCTTCGTCAGATCCTGTTTCCGGCTCGACGCCTGAGGTGCAGCCGGAGAATAATGTCCCATCAGCATCTTCGCCCGCATGGACTTCTTTTTTGATCAACAGTTTGAATTTAAAAGATATTCATGTTTATTACGAAGATGATAATCCCGCTTTTCCGGTTCAGCTTGATTTGCGCAACCTTGAATTATCCGTGAAAAATGTTTCTTTGTTCCGTCCCATGGAATTTCAAATGGCCGCGGCGGTTTTTGGAGCCAAACAAAATGTGCACGTTTCGGGCCGCTTGAAAGTGTCCGAACAGGGGGCTGAAATCAACGCGGAAAATCTGAAAGCTGAAACGGATTTGGGCGCGATTGATTTGACCGAATTGGCGCGCAGTTTACCCCGCCTCATGGCGCAGGTGCCGGTAACATCTTTAAAAGGAAAACTCAAAGCGGATGTGCAGCGATTTCGGATTCGCGACGGAAAACTGGACGGATTTGAAGCGGATATCACTTTGGCGAATGGAGAGGTTTCCGCGCTAGGGGCGTCGCCATTGCTCGACCGCGTCCAGGTTTCAGTAAACCGTTTACGGCTTAACGCGCCGGTTGATTTTAAAGTGCAGGGCGCGATTCTTTCTGATGACTCTAATTTCAGTTTTGACGGCCGCCTGGAAATGGGCGAACAGGGAAGAATTGTGGTCGGGCCGGCGCAGGCTGATTTTGACCTGGACCGCCTGAACTGGAAACGCGTGGAATCATTTATTCCGGCATTGCATAACGCGGGGTTCGCGTCTCCGCCGGAAGGACGGCTGCATGCCGATATCAAGCGTTTTGACGTTCAAACAGGCCGGGAGCCGGTGGGTGACATTGATTTCCGTTATGACCAGGGGCGTTTGAAATTCAAGTCTTTGCCGCAGGAATTAAGCTCGATCAATTTGACCGGAACTTTGCGCGGCAGTCAGCTGAACTTGGACGCCTGGAATATGAATTTTGGAACAAGCCCCGCGGAAGGGCGGCTGAACATTCAGAATATTTTTACGGCGCCTATTTTCCGTTCGGAAATCAGAGCCCGCGGTATCGATCTGCAATCACTTTTACCGCCTGTTTCCGAAGCTTCGTCTCAGCCCGTGCCCAAACCAGAAGGTGTTTTGTCTTTTGAATTAAGCGTCGGCGGCAGCGGGAAAGTGCCGGAGGTGATTTTGCCTTCGCTTAACGGCACAGGGCATTTCCGGATTGATAAACTGGTCGTGCGCGATTTAAATGTGTTGGAACAAATTCTCACAAAACTTTCTGCGATTCCGGGCGTGAAGGAAGCGCTGAATCCGGACCGCATGTCGGATAAATTAAAAGAGCGTTTGGAAAAGCGCGATACCGTTCTAGAAACAATCGACCAGCAGTTTTCGCTGCAGAACCAGAGCATTCAATTTGAAAAATTCGAAATTGTTTCTCCTGACTTCATCGTGCGCGGCCCAGTGAATGCAACTTTGGACGGTTTCGTTCAAGCGCGACCCACAGTTTGGATCCACGAAGAAATTATGGCTGAACTGACCGAACGAGTGCGCGAATTATCTTTCGCGCTTAATCCGCAGGGACAATTGCAGGTTCCTCTGAGTGTCAGCGGAAAAGCGCCGCAAATCATGGTGGTTCCCGATGTCCAGTTTTTGCTCGGAGAAATTGTGCGCAACCGCTCCACGCAGGCCGCAGGACAGATCGCGCAGCGTATCGCGGCCGGTAAAGGGCCGGGCAGTCTTAGCCAGATATTGGGCGTTAAAGGCTATGGCGACGAACCTCCCGCCGCGGCCGATCATGTTGACACTCCAGCTCAATCAGCGGCAGCTGACGATACTTCCGTGCCTGTAAAAGTTTATCAGCAGCAGTCCGGTTATTCGCAGGCCGGTTCCGGCCAATCCAAGCCCAGCAATGCCGAACTCGCGGCGGGGCTTTTAAATTCTTTTCTTTCTTCGAATTCACAGCAGAATAACGACCCGAATTCTTCTAATTAAGATTTCTTGAAGGGAAAAAAGTGGGCTTTTTGAAAAGTTTGATTATTACCGGCGTCATTCTTTTTGCGGCGGTTTATTTCGGAAGTAATTACGCTGTTTCCCACAGCCTTGAAAACTGGCTTGGAGTTCCCGTTAAAGTCGGTTCGGTGCGCTGGGGAATCGAAAACCGACGATTCACTGTCAAAAACATACGCATTCAAAATCCTACTGGCTATAGCTCGAAAGACCTTGCTCTGATTAGCCGCATTCAGGCGGATTATGATATTTCCGAATTGCGGCTGGGCAAAGTCAAAATTATGCGGCTTGAAGCTGTCATTCCTGAAATCCGGCTTGAACGCAAATCAGTTTCCGAATCCAATATTCTGGAACTGAATCCGCTGCGAGCGGCTCTGCGCCTAGAGCTTAAAAAACCCAGACAAAAAGGCCTACCGGTTTTTTTTCAAATCGAAAAAGTAAAACTTGAGATGGGCAATGTTTTTTTTGAAACGCAATTGGGCAACGACAAAGTGGCCCAGAACCGCAAAATCAATTCACCCGATGCCGAACTGAGCCATCTGACGACGCCCGACCGTATCGCGGTCTTTGTGGCGCTCCTGTCATTGGAAAGCGCCGGTTGGCAGGCCATTCTTCCCGGCCGCGTGGAAGTTGCAGATCAAATTCAAACTCAAATGACCGAATGGATTGAACATCTTAAAGCGCAGGCACTTCTTTGGCATGCGCAGATTAATCAAATGATCAGCGAAAAGCTGGGTAAGAAAGCTTGACTAGTTACAGTTTTAAAGCGGAGCAATTTTTGAACTACCCTTTAGAAAAAGTTTTTGGTTTTTTTAAAAAACCAGAAAACCTCGATTCAGTGACCCCTCAAAATTTAGGGTTTAAAATTCTGACCCCGTGCCCGATTTCGATGGAAAAGGGAACGGTCATTGATTACACCATCCACCTGTACGGACTTCCGATGACATGGCAAACCGTGATCACCGATTATAATCCGCCCTATTCATTCACTGACTCGCAGGTCAAAGGGCCCTATCAAACCTGGATTCATACGCATCAATTTGCCGCTCAAGAAGGCGGGACATTGATGACCGATGAGGTTCAATACTCCGTTCCGTTCGGGCCGTTCGGCGAAATCGCGCATATTTTATTTGTCAAAAAACAAATAAAAAGAATATTTGATTATAGGAAAAAAGTGATCGAAGAAGTTTTTAAGCGAAGCGCATGAAAGTAGTTATCGCGGGCGGGACAGGATTCATCGGCAAGAGTTTAATCATGCAGCTGCTTGCCGCGGGTGACTCGGTTTTGCTTTTAACACGCAGCGGAAAAATCCCAAAAGATCTACAAGAAAAAGCCGTAATGCCGGTTGCGCCAGAGGCGCAGAGGCAAAATATAAACTTACCCGAGGCTCAGAGACAAAAAATGTCGCCGGAGGTGCAGAGGCTTATATCGATACAGTGGGATGGAAAAACCGCCGGCGACTGGGAAAAAATAATTGACGGCGCGGATGCGGTGATTAATCTTTGCGGGGAAGGCATCGCGCGCAAACGCTGGAGTAAAAAACAAAAAGCATTGCTCAGGTCCAGCCGCATTGACGCGACCCGCGCGATTGTCCGGGCCATCCGCTTAGCCACGGTGAAGCCGAAAGTTTTGGCCAACGCTTCAGCGGTGGGTTTTTATGGAAACTCCGCGGATGAAGTCGACGAAAAATATCCGCAGGGTAAAGGTTTTCTTTCCACGTTGTGCGCGGATTGGGAAGCCTCGGCGCGCGAAGTCGAAAACATGGGCGTCCGCCTGGTGCTGCTGCGCATGGGAATTGTTTTAGGGCAGGGGCAGGGCGCGTTGCAAAAAATGCTTCCGCCTTTCCGGTTTTTTTTTGGCGGCCCGCTTGGCACAGGCAGCCAGTGGTTTCCATGGATTCATGTCCGGGACGCCGTCAGTTTAATTCTGTTTTCCGTTAAAAAAGAGTCGCTTTCGGGGCCGGTGAACGTCTGCGCTCCTTATCCCGTCAGAATGAAGGAGTTTTGCGCAGCTTTGGGGCGCGTACTGAACCGGCCTTCGTGGCTGTCTGTTCCGCCGTTTGTTTTGAAACTGATTTTGGGTGAAATGGCCGGAATGATCCTGGAAGGGCAGAAAACGGTTCCCAGAAAAGCGCTCCAAAACGGCTTTAAATTCCGCTACTCTTTTTTGGAATCGGCCCTGATTTCAATCTTAAATCCGTCTTTCTAAGATCGGATTTAAGGTGCCCAAAATTCAGGCTTTACCATCTAAGTTAGCTTTAGTATGATACCGCAAATGGGACACCTGCCGAACTCAACTGCACCCGCAGTGACTGCATCGTTACCATTACTGAATACATTTCTCTCTGAGCTGAGCAGCAGCTCAACCGGAAATAAATCTTAAAAGCGGGGTTTTATTTTATGTCAGTATTTATTGGTCGTGATCGCAAAGCTCGCCGAGCGTATGGTTTTGACGAAATCGCATTAGTTCCTGGTGACATTACGATCAATCCGGATGAAGTTGATATTCAGATGAATATCGGCAAAATTAAATTTGATATTCCTTTTCTCGCATCCGCCATGGACGGCGTTGTCGACCCCAAATTCGCGATCGCGATGGGCAAACTCGGTGGCCTTGCCGTTTTGAATCTGGAAGGCATTTATACGCGCTACGAAGATTGCTCATCCATTCTGAAAGATATCGCCAAAGCCACGCCCGAAAAAGCTACAGAGCTGGTTCAGAAACTTTACACCTCGCCGATCAAGGAAAAATTAATCGCGAAGCGCATTCAGGAAATTAAAAAAGCCAAAGTCCATTGCGCGGTCAGTTCGATTCCGCAAAAAGCCGAGCGTTATGGCGCGCTGGCGCAGGAAGCCGGTTGTGATATTTTTATCGTGCAATCGACGGTTACAACCGTCAAACACGTTTCTACTAAATATCAAATCGTCGACTTCGGAAAATTCGTCAAGAAAATGAAAATTCCCGTCATTCTCGGAAATTGTGTAACTTACAAAGTCGCGCTTGATTTGATGGAAACCGGCTGCGCGGGTTTGCTTGTGGGCATCGGCCCTGGTTCGGCCTGCACATCGCGCGGAGTTTTGGGACTCGGAGTTCCTCAGGTGACTTCGATCGCGGATTGCGCGGCAGCACGTGAAGTTCATTACAAAAAGACAGGCAAGTACGTAAATATCATCGGCGACGGCGGCATGTCAAACGGCGGCGATATTTGCAAAGCGATCGCATCCGGCGCCGACGCGGTTATGGTCGGTTCCGCTTTCGCGCGTTCGACCGAAGCTCCCGGAAAAGGTTTTCATTGGGGCATGGCGACGCCGCATGCGAATCTTCCGCGCGGAACACGCATTCATGTCGGCACCACCGGAACCTTAGAAGAAATTCTTTATGGCCCCGCGACTTTGGATGACGGCACCCAGAATCTGGTCGGCGCTTTGCGCACGAGTATGGGCAATGTCGGCGCTAAAAATATCCGCGAAATGCAATTGACCGAGCTTGTGATCGCGCCCGCGATGAAAACCGAAGGCAAAGTTTTCCAGCGCGCGCAGCGCATTGGAATGGGGAAGTAGTTCGAAGCCCATGAAGGCATTTGTGTCTGCTCAAACAGTCCTCGCTTCGCTGCGGAACTCGCATCCAAAAATGCCTTCACAGGCTTTCTCACGGAAGGGCTGATGACGGAAACGGTTGTTGTTTTAGATTTTGGTTCTCAATATACGCAGTTAATTGCCCGCCGCGTGCGCGAAAATCATGTTTTCTCCCGCGTCCTGCCTTACAGCGCCTCGTTCGAACAGATTCTTGAGAGCAATCCCCAGGGTATTATCCTTTCGGGTTCACCTGCGAATGTATACGCCAAAGGTGCGCCGCTTCCAGATCCTCGTATCTTTGAATCCGATATTCCCATTCTCGGTATTTGCTACGGCATGCAGCTTTTATCGCATATCTCTGGCGGCAAAGTGCAGAAATCGAATAAGCGCGAATACGGCCTTTCCGCGCTAAAAATCCACGACCATAAAGACCTTTTCAAAGGCATCAATAAATCGTTCAACTGCTGGATGAGCCACGGCGATAAAGTCACGGCTTTACCCAAAGGCTTTGAAATCCTTGCCCATACCGCGAACGCGCCTTATGCCGCGATGCGCCATTCCAAAAAGCAGATTTACGCGATTCAATTCCACGCCGAAGTCGCGCACACCGAAAACGGTTCCAAGATTTTCAAAAACTTTTTATATAACGTCTGCGGCTGCACGGGAAATTGGACGGCGAAATCGTTCATCGATGAAACGATTATAAATATTCGCAAGCAAGTCGGTAAATCGCGCGTCGTGCTCGGCCTCTCAGGCGGGGTAGACTCATCCGTCGCGGGCATCCTGCTTCACAAAGCCATCGGCAAACAGCTGACCTGCATTTTTGTCGATAACGGCCTTCTGCGTTTCAATGAGCGCCAAAAAGTCGTCAAAATGTTTCGCGATCATTTTCACATGAATGTGGTTGTGTCTGACGCGGAGAAACTTTTTCTTAAAAATTTGAAAGGCGTGATCGACCCCGAAAAAAAACGCAAGATCATCGGCAAAACTTTCATCGATGTTTTTGCGAAAGAAGCCAAGAAGCTCGGCAAAATCGATTTTTTGGCGCAAGGCACGCTTTATCCCGACGTGATCGAGTCCGTTTCATTTCACGGCGGGCCGTCTGTCACGATCAAAAGCCATCATAATGTCGGCGGGCTTCCCAAAGATTTAAAATTCAAACTCGTTGAGCCTTTGCGCGAGCTTTTCAAAGACGAAGTCCGCGAAGTGGGCTATAAAATGGGCCTCAAAAAAGAAGTTGTCGGCCGCCATCCTTTCCCGGGCCCCGGCCTCGCGGTACGAATTCTGGGGGAAATTACAAAAACTCGCTGCGACCTTTTACGCGCGGCAGATAATATCGCGATTGAAGAAATTCAAAATGCAAACCTTTATGACAAAATCTGGCAGGCTTTCGCCGTGCTGCTTCCGGTTCAAAGCGTAGGCGTCATGGGCGATGAACGCACTTACGAAAACGCCTGCGTAGTCCGCGCCGTCACATCGGTGGACGGCATGACGGCCGATTGGGCGCGCATTCCTTCCGACGTTCTCACGCGCATTTCCAACCGCATCATCAATGAAGTCCGCGGTATTAATCGCGTTTGCTACGATATTTCCTCGAAGCCTCCCGCTACCATTGAGTGGGAATGAGAAAAGCTCAAAGGTTAAAAGTAAAAGGTAAAAGTTTAACTGATAGGTTTTGGGCTGTAGTTTTAAGATTTGACCTTTTAGATTTAAGCTGATTATGCATTCTGATTTCGTCCATCTTCACGTTCGCAGCGAATACAGCCTTTTAAACTCGACTGCCCGCATTGAAAAGCTCGTTAAACGCGCGGTTGAGCTGAAAGCGCCCGCGCTCGCGATCACCGATGCCGGCAATCTTTTCGGCGCGGTTGAGTTTTATGCCGAAGCGATGAAGCAGGGCGTGAAGCCGATTATCGGCATTCAAATTTTTGTTTCGCCGCAGTCGCGCTTCGACCGCCAAACCCACGGTATTAAAGAAGCTTCTTTCCGCCTGACTCTTCTTGCTAAAGACGAAACCGGTTACAAAAACCTGATGAAGCTAGCGAGCATCGCTTATCTTGAAGGCTTTTATTACAAGCCGCGCGTCGATAAAGAATCCTTAAAGAAATATTCCGAGGGTTTGATCGCGCTTTCGGGCGATTACAAAGGCGAAGTTCCCTATTATCTGCTTTATGACCAGCCTGAAGACGCGAAACGCGCGCTGAAAGAATATGTCGAAATTTTCGGCAAAGAAAATTTTTATCTTGAAATCATGGACCATGGTTTGGAATCCGACCAGAAAATGATTTCGGAATGCGCCAAGCTCTCCAAAGAAACGGGCGTGAAGCTGGTCGCGACGCATCCGATTTGTTATGTGACGCGCGACGGCGCTCAGGCGCATGATGCTTTGATTTGTATCGGTTCGGGTTCCAAAATCGAAGACACTAGCCGTTTCCGCTTTCAAAGCGACGAATATTACATGAAGTCGGCGGATGAAATGAAGGAACGCTTTAAAGCTTATCCCGAAGCCATCAAAGCCACGGTTGAAATCGCCCAGCGCTGTAACGTAGTGCTTGAATTCGGCAAAATCCATCTTCCGAGCTACAAGCCGCCCGAGGGCAAGACGCAGGATGTTTATATGCGTGAGCTTTGCCTTTCCATGCTCAAAGAAAGATTCGCCGCGGTAGCGCCGCTGCAACCGACAGGTATCACTTCCGCGCCTGTGCCTGTTCCTTTGCCGAAATCCGGTATACCGGATCATTATATGGAACGTCTCGAAATGGAATTGACCCTGATCGCGAAAATGGGCTTTACCAGCTACTTTCTGATCGTATGGGACTTTATCCGTTTTGCTCGAGAAAAAGGCATTCCCGTGGGTCCGGGGCGCGGTTCCGCGGCCGGCAGTTTAGTGGCTTACTCGTTGCGCATCACCGATGCCGACCCGATCCAGCATGGTTTATTCTTCGAACGATTCTTGAACCCCGAACGTATCAGCATGCCCGATATTGACATCGACTTCTGCTATGAACGCCGCGACGAAGTCATCGACTATGTGCGCAAAAAATACGGCTCCGGTAGCGTCGCGCAGATCATCACTTTCGGAACCATGGCGGCGCGCGCCGCGGTGCGCGATGTCGGCCGCGTCATGAATTTCACTTATGCCGAAGTCGATAAAATCGCGAAACTGATTCCGATGGAAATCGGCATCACGATCAAAAGCGCGCTTGAAAAAGAACCTGAGTTGAAAACGATGCGCGATTCCGACGCGCGCGTGGACCAATTGCTTAAAATTTCGATGGAACTCGAAGGCCTTTCAAGACATGCCTCAATTCATGCCGCGGGCGTCGTGATTTCCGACAAAGAATTGAGCGATTATGTCGCGCTTTATAAAACCGACGAACAGATCTGCACGCAGTTCACTATGGGCGACCTTGAAAAAATCGGTTTGCTCAAAATGGATTTTCTTGGGTTGCGCACGCTGACCGTTTTGCATGACGCCGTCAAACTCATCAAACAGCACCGTAATCTCGATTTGAAGCTCGAAACTCTGCCCTGGGAAGACCCCAAAACTTTCGCCATGCTTGCGAAAGGCGACGCCTGGGGCGTGTTTCAGCTGGAAAGCTCGGGTATGCGCGACCTCCTTAAAAAAATGAAGCCCACCAAGTTTGACCATTTGGTGGCTTTGCTCGCGCTGTACCGTCCGGGCCCGCTGGGCTCAGGCATGGTCGACGATTTCATCAAACGCATGAAAAATCCGTCGCTGATTCAATACGACCATCCCAAACTGGAACCCGCGCTCAAAGAAACTTACGGCGTCATACTTTATCAGGAGCAGGTTATGCGCATCGTGAGCGACCTCGCCGGGTTTACGCTTGCGGGCGCGGACTCGTTGCGCAAAGCCATCGGTAAGAAAAATCCCGACGTCATGAAGAAGGCCAAAGAAAGTTTCGTCAAAGGCGCGACCACGCATGGCGGCGCCGAACTGCATATCGCGGAAAAAATTTGGGATTTAATCGATTACTTTTCCGGTTATGGTTTCAATAAATCGCATTCCACGGCTTACGCTCTGATCTCATACCAAACCGCTTATCTCAAAGCGCATTACGCGGTTGAGTTTATGACCGCTCTCTTAACTTCGGAAATGAGCAATACCGATAAAATTGTCAGCTATATCGAAGCCTCCCGCAAAATGGGCATTAAAATCCTGCCGCCTACCGTGAATGACAGTTTTGATAAGTTTACCTGCGGCGAAGACTGGATCCGTTTCGGCCTCGCGGCGATCAAGAATGTCGGCCACATCGCGATTGAGTCGATTATTAAAGCCCGCCAGGCCGGAGGGATCTTCAAGACCTTGCTTGATTTCACGCAGCGCGTTGACCTGCGCGTCTGCAACCGCAAAGTCATGGAAAGTTTGATTCAATGCGGCGCTTTTGATCCTTTAGGTTTTCACCGCTCCCAGCTTCTGGCTCAGCTTGATTCGGTCTTGGATGCGGGCGCGCAAATCCAAAAAGATAAAAGCCTGGGGCAAATGTCTTTCTTCGGCGGCGAAGACAATGATTTCGGCAGCGCGCATGACCCGTTACCTGATATTCCGGAATGGCCGGAAGGGCAGAAGCTAGCTTATGAACGCGAATTGATCGGCTTTTATATTTCGGCGCATCCGCTTTCCCAATACGCGAAGATCATTAAAAATTATGCTTCACATAATACGGAGACGTTAGCCGAGATGCCGATGGTGGCGGCGCCGCCGAAACAGCAGGTTTTTTATAAAGGCGGCGAACGCCCCAAATCAGGGCCCGATGTTTCAATCGGTGCGGTAATCGATTCGATCCGCGAAATTTTGACGAAAAAGGGCGACAAGATGGCTTTCGTACAATTGCAGGATTTGTTCGGCACTTGCGAACTGGTCGTTTTTCCGAAAGTTTACAAAGAATATTTTTCGATTATCAAAAAAGATGAAATTGTTTTTGTCAAAGGTACGGCGGATATTCGCGATGAAACGCCGAAAATTCTCGCTGATTCAATTGTGAAGATTGAGGATGTGCCAAAGCTTTATACAAAACAAGTGCATGTTGATTTGCAGACCACGGGGCTTGTGACGGAATTGTTGAATGACATTAAAGTGATATTGCAGAAATACAAAGGCAAGACGCCAGTGATGGTTTCTTTCCGGGACCCGCAAGGGAGAAGGGCTGTGATTGATGCGGGGGTAGGATTACAAGTCGAAACAAGCGACGCACTATTCGACGAGTTAGAAGCGTTGTTGGGTGAGAATTCAGTTAAGATTTCTGCGTAAGTCCCTGGCTTGACCAGGGATCTTGTCTTGTCATCCCGGACTTGATCCGGGATCTTGTCTTTCCTTTCTGAAACTCCCGGAGTTCGGATCACTGATCTCCGGGAGTTGTGTTGGTTTCTCAAATTAAAGTTCTTCGTCTGTTTCTCGTCATTGCGAGTCCCTCGAGTGAACTCGGCATAAACTCCGCGAAGCAATCTATCTTTCCTCTATCTTTCCTCTGTCATTCCCGACCTGATCGGGAATCCAATTTCTTTCCAAACTCCCGGAATTCGGCTCACTGATTTCCGGGAGTTGTGTTGGTTCTTCAAAAAGAAGCTCATCGCGGACTCAAACAGTCTTCAGCATAATGATTCCCCGAAGAAAGAAAGCCAAAATCCTGATCTGCTCAGACAGCTGATGCTTCGCTCAGAACTCGCATCTCCGGATTATTGGCTTTCTTCATCTGCGCAAAGTGGGGTGGTGGCAAGAAGCGGAGAAACTAGGCTACGCCTGCTGGATCCCTCGAAGATGCTTTATTTCTTCTGCTGATTTAGGTCTCGAATTTTTAAGTCGTTTCCCGTTATATTCGCAATCCCCGCCTTGCTCGATTGCGGCGGTTTTATTCCAAATCAAATATTACTTTAAGTGATTCAATCAGGACGAGTTTGTTTGGGCGGTGAATTTCGCCGAGCACTTTTTTGAAACGGCGGTTATCAATGGCACGGATTTGATCCACAAGAATATCGGAAGGCGCCTCCAAGCCGGCCTCATTTTTTGTGAGATGAACGCGGAGCCATTTTGACTTAGGCTGAATTTTGGTAGTGGTGGGACAAATTAAAGTAGAAGGATGACCCGCATCATTCAGCAAATTAGTTTGAATGACGATTACGGGACGAAGTTTGCCCGGCTCAGTTCCAAAGCGGGGATTTAAGTCCGCCGCGTAAACATTCCATTTTAATATTTGCACTAATTCTCAACTCTCTTTAATTTCATCTTCAAAGGCTTCGAATGCTTCAAGTGTCGCGAGCGATTCATCGCGCACAAGCAGGGATTCGCTCGCTAATTCCTTTTGCAGAAGCGCGCGTTTCTTGAGTTTGTTGTAAAAGGCGACTGCGGCGTTGATGTAACCATTACGCGGCATATGCAGTTTCTGCGTGATCATTTCTGTTTCCTTAAAAACCGAATCTTGTAATTTAAGCGAGAGTGTTTTTGACATGGTAGCCCCCGATTAGAGTATATACCATAGGTATATACTAAGCAAGGTGGCCTCACTGTGTTGCGTCTATCGGGAGGATGTTAATATAAATTTAAAATAAAGTAAATATGTAATATGATCATATTTATAGAGCCTTGCAAAAACAACTTATAGGTTGTAATATTCAAAGGAGAGGAAAGTGCGATTTGAGATTTATTGCTTTGTGAATGAACGAGGGCAAGTGCCGGTTCAAGAGTATGTGGATCATTTGCCGGACACAGAACGTTTAAAAATTGCGGCTTATCTCAATATTTTAAGTGAGATGGGTTATCAGATGCGGCGTCCCTTTGCGGACTCGATTGGGAAGAAAACAGGTCTCTATGAATTACGCCCGGGCCGGCATCGGGTGCTTTATTTTTTCTATTTACGCAGCAAAATTGTGTTGCTGCATGTGTTTATGAAAAAGAGCGACAAAATTCCTGAAAGGGAAATAGAGATTGCTTTGCGGCGCAAGGAAATCTGTGAGGTTTTGAGTAAGTTTGAAAAAATCGATTTTGAAAGGGATTGACCATGACTGAGCAGAAAAAATACCGTTTGAAAAAATATGATCCGGGTTTGGAGAAATTATTTCAAAAAAACAAAGCGAATAAACTCGTTTACGAGGTTGAAACGGCTAAGCTGCGACTCGCGCACAAACTTGCTGAGCTGCGTGAAAAAACCGGCCTGACACAAGATGAGCTTGCGCGGAGAATGGGTGTGTCGCAGCAGCTTATCAGTCGTATTGAAAGCGGTTCCGATAATCTCACGATCGAAACTTTGATTAAGTTTTTTGATGTGTTTGGAGTTTATCTTAAGATTGATATCTTGAAGCGAAATGCGAAGCATGAGGTAATTGAATTCGTTTGACGATAGTCATCCCTGACCTGATCAGGGATCTTGTCTTTCCTTCCTGTCATTCCCGACCTGATCGGGAATCCAGTGGCTCAGTTCAATCCATTCTTTCAATCTGCTCAAACAACGGATACTTCGTTCCGAACTCGCATCTTGAAAGAATGGACTTGAACCCATCTATCAAAGTGGGTGGTGGCAATTAGCGGAGAAACTAGGCATTGCCCGCTGTATCTCTCGAAGACGCTTCATTTTATCTGCTAGCTTAGGCCTCGAATTTCTAAGTCGTTTCCCGTTATATGGTTTTCTGCGATTCCACGTGAATCGCAAAAATACCGGTTAAACCCTTTGAACAATTTGCGTATAACTGCTACCCGTCAATGCATTTTGTTTGCGCGAACTCGGCACAGCTGGTAATTTAAAACAGACCCTTTTAAGGACAGACAACGCTGATGAAATTATTCTAAAGGCATTCTGGCACGCGATTATCGGGGTAATATTATCTTGGATATGCCCGTTGCCTCCAATCAAATCAAAATCAATTGTGAACATTTAGAAAGGCGGCAGAAAAAGCGGGCATGAAACGCTGTGTTACGAAGAAGATGTTTCCGATTCGATGCACGCGGAATACAGAAGAACAAAATAGGGGAAGTTAATGGCAGCTATATTTTCAGGAGACGATGGTGTCGGAAAAGGTTGGGGTGTACTAGTAGTTTTCATCTTTGTTCTTGGCTTTATTTGTGTTGCCAGTTTTTTTGAATTGGGTACCGTCTTTCAGTCGGGTGTCTATCAGTGAAAATGAGCCAAAGCAAATTACTCAGACTATGTCGATATTTAGCCTTTCAGTCTCTAAAAAATCCTGGAATGTATCGCAAATTGCTAATCTGCATTGGCAGCCAGTTGGCAGCAGTCGCTTATCTGCAGGAACAAAATTTATTTGCCTTGAAATGCTAACCAAAAAAGGTGAAGAAATTAAACAGCAATGTTTTTCTAGGAAGGACAAAACCTCACAGGAATATATTAATTTGCAGCGGCAGGTTGAAGCATTCCCAGGAAATGTTGAGTCTGAAAAAATGGACGTTGTCTACGCAGAGTCCTGAGCATTTCGATAAGAGTCGTAGTCTTCAGTCTTTGGTCGTTGGTCAACAGGTATGATTAAAACTTATTACGTTCGGGAATACAACACGGTGGTGATTGAGTTTTCGGGGCGGGTGGATGCGGCGGGGGCAATATGCTAATTCATTTAATCGGAGCTGCGGTTTTTCTCATCATTATTGAACGGATTATTCCTGATCAAAAGCTGCCGCAGGTTAAGGGTTGGTGGAGCCGGGTTGTGGTCGTGAATGTTTTCCAACTTGCGATTGTTTGGGTGGGTGGGCTGACGTGGGATCGCTGGTTTCAATCGTTTAGTATTTTTCGTTTGCGCGATCATTTGCCCGCCTTCGCAAGTGCTGTGATTGCCTATTTCCTGCTCACATTCATTTATTATGGTTGGCATCGCATACGCCATGAGTCGCATTTTCTCTGGAACACCTTGCATCAGTTTCATCATAGTCCCAGCCGCATCGAAACAATTACTTCCTTTTACAAGCATCCGCTTGAAATCGTAGTGAACTCGCTTTTGATTGGTTTCGTAGTATTTATTTTACTGGGCTTAAGCGTTGAAGCCGGCGCTCAGGTGACGCTGTTGACGGGCCTCGCGGAATATTTTTATCATATGAATATTAAAACACCGCATTGGGTAGGGTATTTTTTGCAGCGGCCGGAAATGCATCGTATTCATCATAAACGCGGGCATCATTATCAAAATTTTGCAGACTTGCCGGTATGGGATATGATTTTTGGGACTTACTGCAATCCGCCCGCCTGCGACACTCCTTGTGGATATCTGCCCGAACGTGAACAAATGTTTTCAGAAATGTTGCTGTTCAAAAATATTAACAATCCCATTAAACCGAAATGAACCGCACGAATATCGCCGCCGGGTTTTTACTTGCATTAGGGCTGCTGCAAATGGCGGGCTATGTCACGGGCTTTCAGCCTTTGCGCGCGATCGGCGCCGCGACTGTGGCTTCACCCTTGCCGATAGTTTTTTCAGATGTGAAAGGTCTTGAAACTTTTGCGTCCCGTTTTTCCATGCATATTCAAACGCGCTCAGGCAGAACATTAGATTTTGTAATCACACCTGAAATTTATGCACGTTTAAAAGGTGCATACAACCGCCGCAACGTTTACGGCGCGGCTTTATCTTACGGTCCAAGATTGCCTGAGAAAATCTGGAAAAGTGTTTTTGAATATGGATTGTGCGCAGGCGGGCCTTTGGCGAAGGCATTTCAAGTTGAAGAGCCGGTGAGTGCGGCAAGTTTGAATATTCAAACTCAAACCCACGGCAGAAGCGATGCTTGGGATTTACCCATCCAGTGTGCCGAATGAAAACGTATTCCGAATATCAATTCGCTTTTTTTAGAATTTTGTTCGGCCTTTATTTGGCAATTCATTTTCTGCAGTTGATTCCACATGCAGGTGAGATTTTTAGCCGTGAAGGTGTGTTTGCCGATCCCGCGCTTAATTTCTTTCATGGCCTTTTTCCGAACGCGTTGCTGTTAGTTGATACGCCTCTGGGAGTAACGTTATTTTTGGGCGTGTTGGCAGCGCTTTCATTTTTTTATGCCCTGGGTTTGAAGCGGCGCATTGTCGCGCTTTTGCTTTGGTATGGCTGGGCCTGTCTTTTTAACCGCAACAATTTAATTGCGAATCCATCTCTGCCCTATGTTGGCTGGCTGTTGCTCGCATCCTGTGTTATTCCAAGCGGGGAGCGTTTATCGGTCGATGCACTCAAGAAGACGGGCCAAATATGGCAAATGCCCGCGCTAGTTTTTAACGGCGCCTGGATTTTACTGGCGCTGGGTTATACCGTGAGCGGCTTGGTCAAGCTCAAAAGCCCAAGTTGGGTCGATGGCACGGCCATGATGCATCTTTTAGAGAATCCTTTGGCGCGGGATTATTTTTTACGGGAATGGTTTCTGGCTTTTCCGCCTTTTGTGTTGAAGCTGATGGCTTGGATTTCGCTTGCGCTCGAAATTTTATTTGCGCCGCTTTGTTTATGGCGGCCGACGCGCGCTTTGGTATGGCTTGGGATTATGGGCATGCATTTGGGGATTGTGACCATGGTTAATTTTACCGATCTGACTTTGGGAATGTTCATGGTGCATCTTTTTACTTTTGATGCGCGTTGGTTACCACCGAAGCGGGGGCTGGGCGGCGACCTTCCGGTTGTATTTTTTGACGGAGTATGCGGGCTTTGCAACCATACGGTTGATTTTTTTATCCGCGAAGACAAAGAAGGTATTTTAAAATTCAGTCCGCTGCAGGGCGCGGCCCGGAAAAGATTGCTAGGCGAAGACACGGCGCCGATTACCACGATTATTTATTTGGATGAAAAAGGCCGGCATCAGGAATCAGAAGCCATTATTTTAATGCTTGGCCGTTTGGGCGGGTTGTGGAAGGTCATCGCAGGATTAATTTGGTTTCTGCCCGTACCTTTGCGCAATTTTGCCTATCGATGGATTTCCAAAAACCGTTACCGCCTTTTCGGAAAGAAAGATGTTTGCCGTATGCCTGCGCCTGATGAAAGGGCCCGCTTTCTTAACTAAAAAAATATTTCTGATGTTATGCTTTCCGCTTATAAATCTACACATATAGCTTCGCGGCGCTTTAAAGTTTCGTAATGCGGTTGCGCTTTGCGCAGAGCTAAAATAAAGGCAGCATGATTCCACGAATACTGATCGATAGGGCGGCGACGCCGGGCGGGGGGAAAGAGCTGCGTCTCTATCAGCATGATAAGGATTTCACGATTGTGGCGGGAAATCTGGAATTGATGAGCAGTCGCGCGCATGCGTCAGAAGACGAAGTCGGCAAGCTTGCGATGCAGAAGGTCGCAGGCGAATTTGCCCCGCGTGTATTGATTGCCGGGCTAGGGATGGGTTTTACTTTAAGGGCAGCTTTAGATGTTTTGCCGAAGAAAGTGGATGTGTTTGTCGCTGAAATCGTGCCGGCTGTCGTGAAATGGAATCAAGGCGTGCTTGCACATTTGGCGGGGAATCCGCTAGAGGATAAACGCGTCACGGTTTGTGAAGTGGATGCGGCCGAATTAATCCAAGATGCCGGGAACGGTTATAACGCAATTGTCATGGATATGGATAACGGGCCGCAAGGCCTATCGCTTGAATCGAACGATTGGTTTTATAGTTTCAAAGGGCTGAAAGTTATTTTAGGCGCGCTTCGTCCCAAGGGTGTTTTGGGAATATGGTCAGCCGGCCCGGATGTTCAGCTGACCGAGCGTTTGAAAGACGTTGGATTTTCTGTCGAAGAGATTCGCGCGCGGGCCCGTCCCGGCGGAAAAGGCGCGCATCACCATCTTTGGATCGCCGCGAAAAAATAAGCTGCCGCAGCAAGGCCGGTTGGCCCACACCGCGGCATTTATTTATTAATAATACGTAAAGGCGGCTGCGCCTCCCAAGGCTGCGGCGCCGGCGGACAATGCCGAGACTGCAAAGAGCCACCACGCCGCGGCGGCGGTTACTTTGCGCATGTTTTCTGCCTGATGGAGAGCCTGAGTTTTCATTTCATCAATCCGAGATTTAATCGCGTCCTCAACTTCCTCAGCGCGGCGCAGCACGCCGTCGCGAGTTTTCTCAAGCGTCTCGACAAGTTCGATCGCTTTTTCAGCTGGAATATACGGATTGTTGCTCAAAAGCGAAATAAGCGTGTTGCGGTCAAAATGTTTGAGGCGCCCGCGCAAAACTTCGACGCTTTCCTTCGGATCATGCAGCATAGTTTCAAAATCCGCTTTAAGTTCGTCGAAACTAAAGCCGGGCTGGGCGATGGTGTCTAAGTAGGAATGCAGTGCTTCTTCGACTTTGCCCGGGATTTGTTTGGCTTTTTGTTTTACGGACTGGATTTTTTCGCCCGCTTTTTCCGCTGCATGCGCGACACCGCCTTGAATCGTTGAAATTGTTTTTTTAAAGTTTTCAGCGATTTGCGTTTTTTGGTCTTCGGGCAAATCGAGGCGGTCGGTGACGGCATGCATCAAAACTTCTGGATCGACCTGCTTCAGGCGGCTGATAATAATGTCTTTGGAATGCTGCGGCTCATTTACGATTTTATTGATATCTTCTTTCAATTTTTCAGGCTGTAAGGCTTCGACTCCCGACGTTCGCAGGAATTCTTCAATTTTAGCCATGGTCTGCTTAAAGAGTGCATCATCCGCCGAGCGGCGGCCTTGGCCCATGCCTTGCTGTCCGCTAAAAATGCCTTTCATAATACCGATAATTTTCTGCGCTTTTTCAGGCCCGAGCGTGGGATGCTTCCGGACCACTTCAAAAATCCGGTTTTCATTACCCTCCATTCTTTCTTTCACTTCGAAGCTGGTTAATAATTCCGTTAAATTTGTTTTGACATCATTGAAGTCGGGTTCCAGCGGGCGGATTTGTTTAATGAAATGCGCCGCTTTGCGTTTTAAGCCTTTATCATCAAAACTGCTTTTCACTTCATTGCGTATCATTTCAAGTGTGTGTCGCATTTGTTTATGAGGCGAAGGTGTCATCAAATTGCGGGCCGTGTTAAATGCGCCGCCTATACCTGCACGGACATAATGCAGCAGGCTGCCCACGAAACTTGAAATAACGCGTGTTTCCAAATAAAGCATGATTACGAAATAGGCGGCCCAGACGACAAGGCCTAAAGTGACAGCGGTCGTGGTGTTTGAGGCAATCGAAAGTTTGACCGCAAAATAACTGCCCGCGTAAAGGGCGATACATGTGGTAACCACCGCCGCAATGCCCGCGCCCAATGAGATGTTTTGCACAGTTTGAAGAACCGGCTGATGAGGTTTAACTGAGTGTTTTTTTTCTTCGAGATTGCCGGTCATCGTAATTCCGAGCGCAACCAGCAAATTCGTTAAGAGCAGTTGGAATCCGCCCGCCAGAAGAATGCCAGCGACAACCGCGAAAAAAAATCCTCCGGCCGAGGTTTGAATAACCGGATAGCCGGCATCAGTTGCAGACAGCGTCTGCGCAAAAATCGAGCTTGAAAGGGATGGCAGAAAAATTAACTGAGCCATAATTATTTTTTTAATCAACTTCATAAGTCGCCTCCGCGTTTGTTTGGCGACCTGAAGATGCCGTAGTTTATAAAAACTTTGACCTTGGTCGTCAGTTATCAAAAATTTTAAATCGTAATTCTTTTAAGCGACTGTCCAATCGCACAACGCTCTGTGATAGTTTCTAGAAACTAGTTTAGTTTTTTAAAAATTTTATGGAATACGGCAACTGATTAAACTAACGAGAGGTTATGTCCTAAAAGCCTGTCATGGAAAACATGGAGGGTCAACTTAGAGGCTTTCCCTGATAACTTTCAGTTCAGCGGCAGGCTATGATTGATTCTGCCCAGTTCATGTATAAAACGGAGAAATAATATGAGTCATAGGATCAAGGTCAAAGACGGCACACAGCTTTATTACAAGGATTGGGGTAAAGGACAGCCTGTCGTTTTCAGTCACGGCTGGCCGCTTTCGTCAGACAGTTGGGAATCGCAAATGCTTTTTCTTGCGGGTCACGGCTATCGTTGCATCGCGCATGACCGCCGCGGCCACGGGCGCTCGAGCCAGCCATGGAACGGCAATGACATGAACACTTTTGCCGATGATCTCGCGGAGCTGATCAATACGCTGAATCTTAAAGATGCGGTGTTGATTGGTTTTTCCATGGGCGGCGGCGAAGTGGCACGCTACATCGGCCGTTACGGAACTAAACGCGTCGATAAAGCGGCATTGATTGCCGCAGTGCCGCCTCTGATGTTAAAGACACCCGCGAATCCAGGCGGTTTACCGCTTAAAGTTTTTGACGGTATTCGTGAGGCATCGCTTAAGAACCGTTCCCAGTTTTATCAAGATCTTGCCGGAGGGCCGTTTTTCGGATTCAACCGCAAAGGCGCCAAAAAATCCCAGGGGACGATTGATTCTTTTTGCAGGCAGGGCATGATGGGCGGCCACAAAAATACTTATGACTGCATCAAAGCATTTTCCGAAACGGATTTTACCAAAGACCTTAAAAAATTTGATGTGCCGACATTAATTATTCATGGTGATGACGACCAGATTGTTCCGATCAAAACGTCGGCCCATGCCGCGGCCAAAATAATTAAGAAATCCAAACTGATCGTGTATCCGGGAGCGCCGCATGGCCTGGCCGATACGCACAAAGACAAGCTCAACGCCGACCTGCTCGCATTCCTCAAGCCTTGACGGGCCGCGCTCTCTGTACGGCGGGTTAAAATGTGGTAGAACCCCCTATGGTTAAGGTAGTAAAACCCCCTATAGTTTGCTGCGCGGATTTTTTTTATGATGGTGACTCTTCTGGAGAATTCAACCACTCCTAACAAGACATGAACCGCAGGGGAATGCCACCTTGCGGTTTTTTGTTTTTGGACACTAAGTGGTTATTTTAAGCTAACTAATTTACGTCTTTAAAAAAGAGCTGTCACCAAATTACGGTGACGGCTCCTTTTTTGAATCAGCGAATTAGTAGGCTGAATTATTTGTCGGAGCGGTTCCGGCATTGCTTGTGATGCCAGCGCTGGTGGATGTGTCGCTGGATGTTGCGCCGACATTCATAGAACTACTGGTACCTAACCGCGTACTGCTTATTGCGCCTATCTCTGTATCGCCTTTACTACTTAAGCTCCTACCTAAGTCGGTATTGCTTCTGCCGCTGAGGTTGGTGTTGGAAGTTCCTGTCTTCAGGCCGGTATTCATGGAACTTGCTGTGCCTGGCTCAATCGAAGTGGTGCAGCGGCCCAATCTTTCGCTCCAATGTTCTCCGACGCCGCAGTTTTCAGCTTTTGCCGTTTGGGATAAGGAAAATGTCATTAATGCTGTTAATACAAATAGGGATAAAAACGATTTCATAAAACCTCCTAAGGTTAGACTGAGCTTAGCCTTTTCACGACCCCACGCAAATACGGCAAAAGATTAAATTAATGCAGGGGGTTTTCCTCACGGCTTATCATGCTTAGCCGCGCTTTTTGTAAGAGCTGCAGGCGGGTAAGTTCGTTTTTAAGAGCTTCTTTGAGCGGATAAGTTTCGCCGCCGGGGCCGCGAATTAAATATCTACGCCGGTGCGGAGGGAAGCCGAAGCCACGCCGATAACAAAGTTGCGCGCGGTTTATACTTTTTTTCCGGCCTGTCTGTATTTACATATCAGACTCAGCGAAAACCCGTCGCGAAAGTAAGGGGATACCCTATAGCGTCCGGACGGCTTTACTGCGATATTTAAACGTCTGAGTTTAAACAGTAGTCGTAAAACAAAATATCGGGGGAAGCATGGATCTTATTACAGTTGTCGTGACCTTAATTGTGGTCGGAGTTATTCTTTGGGCGATTAACCGTTATATTCCTATGGATGGAAAGATCAAACAGATCTTGAATATTGTGGTTGTGATCGTTGTGATTCTCTGGTTATTGCAGGGTTTTGGCGTAATCGGAAGCCTTCGCGGAAGTAACCCAGTCACAGTTCAGTAAACAAGAACGGGAGATATAATGAGCAGAATCATTGGTTTGATGATTTTATGTGCCGTAACTATGACGGTATTATCGGGCTGTAATACTTGGGACGGTTTTGGTGAGGATGTAGAAAGGCTCGGTCAAAAGATGCAGTGACGGCAAAGGCTCGATAAATCGGCCTTTGCCCGTTATATAACAGGCATAATTTTGAGAATACTTTTTGTTCAGGTCGTGTTTCTAACCGGGGCGTTTTTACTTATGAGCGGCTGCACAACTCCTTCGCTGAGGATTCAGCGTACGCAGGTTGTTGTTTCCTATAAGAAAGTGACGACCCCGGCTTCCGCTCCTGCTTCGGTTCAAGTTCAGACGTCCCGCGCGTGGCCTCCGGGCGCCCCCCTCACCGAACCGATACAAATCGGTTCTCCCAACATTGTTCCGCCGCCGCGGTCTGTTGCGCCCGCGCCGTTGAAAGCACCCGAACCTGCTCAGCCTCAAGCGCCAATGCCGCCGGTTTTAAAAACTCCGCCGCCTGAGGTTAAAAAACAGGAAGTCAAAATACCCGCAAAAGAAAAACCTAAAAAAGAATTTACGAAACCCAAAAAAGAGGAAATTAAAAAATCCAGCGTTCATTTTCTAAGCCGGTTTGATAATATCGATTGGAACGATACTCCCAAGCCGAATATGAAAATGATCGGCGATGAAAACGATACGCAGGAACCTTCCGTTTCAGCCTATACGATCGATAATGATTTCGCTCCGGCGTTCGGTTTACGGCCCGGCATGATTATTTATTATTTCAAATTTAACCGTTTTCAAAAAGTCGAAATCATTTGGGAGCCCAATGAAACGGAATACAGCATGCTAGAAGATAATGTTCTGAGTGTCTTTGGTAAACCGGTTGAGGAGGAAGTGCTTGGCAGCCGGCATTGGATCAATGCCGATCCGTTTATGGCGGTCAGGTTTTCAGACGCCAATGCCCTTAAAGAAAGCAGTTCGGGCCGATTGATGAGCCTGATGATCGAAAAGCTCGAACAATAAAAGATCTATAATGATATTATTCGATCGATTGGCTTAAATCTTTAACTTCGAAAGGAGAATTAAAAATGACTCAACCCATTCCTGCCGGATATCAAAGTGTGACGCCGAGTTTTACTTTTAAAGATTCGAAAAAGGCGCTCGATTTTTATTGCAAAGCTTTCAACGCGAAAACGCTGGATCTTTTTCCCAATTTGGATGGCAAAGGCATCATGCACGCAACAATGCAGATTGGCAATTCGATTCTGATGATGGGTGATGAAAATCCAAAACAAAATTGCAAAAGCGCCGAATCACTCGGCAATTCGCCGGTCAGCTTATTTATTTATGTCCCGAACGTGGATATATCGTTCAAGCAGGCCATCGCGGCCGGCTGCGAATCCGTCATGCCCGTTATGGATATGTTTTGGGGCGACCGCTCGGGCAGCGTCAAAGATCCTTTCGGTTATTCCTGGATGATCGCGACGCATACGCGCGATATGTCCAAAGATGAAATCAAAAAAGAAGCCGTCACTTTCTTCGAAAAAATGGCTTCTAAGAAGTAAAAACACGCCTTATAGGGGTGTATGTATCTTCATAGGACGACCCCTGAAAGCCTAACTGAATCCGGTCCATTTCCGTAAATCCTGATGAAATAGGGGTTTATAAAGAAAACCGGCTTGACAACTTACGGACAGTTTGTTAATCTTCGCCGGTACAAAACTTTTGATGTATTGATGGAGGCAGGGTTCATGACTGTGACAAAAAAAGATATCGTCATGCGTGTTTCGAATGAGACCAATCTCACTCAACAGGATGTCAAAAAAATTGTGCAAAAGACATTGGATATTATCCTTGAAAGCTTGGAACGGGGCGATACCGTTGAGCTTCGGAATTTTGGAGTATTCAAGGTGAAGGTTCGGCGTGGAAGAATCGGCCGGAATCCTCGGACCGGCCAGGAAGTTGCCGTCCCCGAAAAGAAAGTGGTCGTTTTTAAACCCGGTCTGATTACAAAACAGCGGGTGAAGTGATTTTTTGATTCTTGCAGGCATGTAAGAATCTCATAACCTGGAATACAGGGGGGATTTATGGCGGAAAAAGGCAAAGTAAAATGGTTCTCGAATCTTAAAGGGTTCGGCTTTCTTCAAAAAGATGGCGATGAAAAAGATATTTTTGTTCATTATTCTTTTGTTCAGGGCGACGGTTATAAAAAACTGAAAGCCGGCGACGAAGTTTCTTTTGACATCGAAACTTCCGACAAAGGTCCGCAAGCGCGCAATGTTGTCCGCACTAAAAAAGCTGAAAAGCCGGTTGAGAAAAAAGAAGAAGCCGCTAAAAAGAAGAAATAAGGTTTTTCTTACGCAGCTTTTTTCTCCCCTTGTGTAGCGATGGAAGCCCCCCTCGATTCAGCTCCATCGCGGCGTTTACGAAGGCTTTATTCCGATCGCGACCTTTCCGCACAGGATCAGATTTTACTTTCTCCCGAAGAATCCCGGCATGCCCTCAAAAGTTTAAGATTGAAATTAGGTGAGCGTTGCCTGCTAGTAGACGGCAGCGGGTGCGAGGCCGAAGCGCGTCTCAAACAAATCCAGGAAGATAAAGCCCTGTTTCAAATCCTTTCCCGGCGCATGCAGGCGCGCGGATTTTCCGTGCCTGTGACCGTTCTGCCCGCGTTCATAAAAAAGGGTAAAATGGATGACATGGTCGAAAAAGCGCAGGAATTCGGCGTCAGTTATTTTCAGCCTATGATGTGCGAACGCAGCGAGTTTTCCATTGCTCCAGACCGTTTTGAATCGGTAAAAGAACGCTGGATTAAAATCGCGAAAGAAGCAGCCAAGCAAAGCGGCGCGATACAGGTTTTGTCGGTTGAACCGCCGGTTAAGTTTGAAAAGGCTTTAAAAGCACTGGATGCGGACGCGCTTGTGCTTTTATTTCACACGCATGCGCCGGCAGAAGA